>DAOMXN010000001.1:0-72793 GCA_035437025.1 Beijerinckiaceae bacterium
CGGCGAGGGGCTGCCGCGCACGATCCTCGAAGCGGCGGCCTGCGGACGCGGCATCCTGACGACGGATGTCCCGGGTTGCGCCGACTTCGTGCGTGATGGTGTCGAGGGGCGCGTGCTGGCGAACGGCGAGGCCGATCCGTTTGCCACGGCACTCTGTGACCTGGCAGCTGATCCTCAGGCGGTTATCCGAATGGGAGAGAGCGCGCGCAGCCGGGTTTTGGCCGGCTACACCGAGGCGGCTGTCGGCCAGGCCGTGGCGGCACTCTATCGAGACATGCTCGCATGAGCGCGGCCGGTCCGGTTCGCCGCGAGACGTTCATCCGCGCCGAGACGAAAGTCCTGCCGGTGCCGCATGCGCCCGAGATTCGGCTGCATCTGGCGGACGAGGCGATCCCGCTGTGGGAGAAAACCGAAGAACAGCTCGCGGCGATCGGCCTTGCGCCGCCCTTCTGGGCTTTTGCCTGGGCAGGCGGGCAGGCGCTCGCCCGCTACTGTCTGGATCATCCCGATCTGGTGCGAAGGCGCCGCGTCCTCGATTTCGCCGCAGGCTCAGGGCTTGTCGGCATCGCGGCGGCGAAGGCAGGAGCCGGCGCGGTCGAAGCGGTCGAGATCGACCCTTTCGCCGTGACGGCGATCAACCTGAACGCGCGCGAGAACGACGTGACCTTGTCTGTGCGGCACGCCGATCTGATCGGCCAGGAGGGAGGCTGGGACGTGATCTTCGCCGGCGACGTCTTCTATGAACGCGACATGGCGGAAAGGGTGTTCCGCTGGCTTGATGCACTGCACCGGCGCGGCGCGGTCGTCCTGATCGGCGACCCGGGCCGCAGCTACCTGCCGAAGGATCGGCTGGAAGCGCTGGCGACCTACCAAATCCCGGTGACGCGCGCGCTGGAGGATGCCGAAGTCAAGCGCACTTCGGTCTGGCGCATTCGCGGCTGACCGGCTCGCGCCGGGCCGCAAACCGCGCTATATCCGCGCCATGCAAGAGCATGCCTGCGGCCACCATCACGACCAAGACAGCGGATTGCCCGTTGGAGAACGCCTCCGGCAGGCCGAAATCCTGTGCACTGGCCGCGGCACGCGTCTGACCGCCCAGCGCCGCGTGGTGCTGGAAGCGCTTCTGACGGCCCGCCGGGCGCTCGGCGCCTATGACCTGATCGAGCAGGTCAGCCGGGCAACCGGCAAGCGGACAGCCCCGATCACCATCTACCGCGCGCTCGAATTCCTGCAGGAGATGGGTCTCGCGCATCGCATTGAGTCGCGTAACGCCTTCCTCGCCTGCCACGGGGGCCACCGGCCACATGCACTGACGGTCTTCATGATCTGCGACTGCTGCGGTCAGGTCGCGGAAGCGGACGCTCCCGGCCTGGAGGCCGAACTGGATCGGCTCGCCACCGGTCACGGATTCCGGGCACAGAGCCGCGTCATCGAAATGGCGGGGCGCTGCAGCACCTGCAACGAGGGGCCATGATACTGCAAGGCAAGATCGTAGCGGAGCCGGCCTACGGCCCGTTGGAACGGCATCGCACGGTGGGGGTGCGCATCGGCGACGGCGCTGGCGCCGTCTCGGTTGGGGGCGGGGCGCCGATCATCGTGCAATCCATGACCAACACCGACACGGCGGACATCGAGGCCACGGTTCGGCAGGTGGCGGCGCTGGCCCGCGCCGGATCGGAAGTGGTCCGCATCACGGTCGACCGGGACGAGGCCGCGGCGGCAGTGCCGCACATCAAGGAGCGGCTGCTCCAGCGCGGGATCACCGCGCCGCTCGTGGGCGACTTCCACTATATCGGCCACAAGCTGCTGGCGGACCATCCGGCCTGTGCCGAAGCGCTCGACAAGTACCGCATCAACCCGGGCAATGTCGGTTTCCGGGAAAAGAAGGACCGCCAGTTCGGAGCCATCGTCGAGCAGGCGATCCGCCATGGCAAGGCCGTGCGCATCGGCGCCAACTGGGGCTCCCTGGACCAGGAGCTGCTGACGCATCTGATGGACCGGAACGCCGCGTCGGCGCAGCCGCGCGATGCGCGGGCCATCACGCGCGAGGCAATGGTGCAGTCCGCGCTTCTCTCCGCCGCGCGGGCCGAAGAGATCGGGCTGGCGAAGGACCGGATCATCCTGTCCGCGAAGGTCTCGGCGGTGCAGGACCTGATCACGGTCTACCGCATGCTGGCCCAGCGCTCCGACTACGCGCTGCATCTCGGCCTGACCGAAGCCGGCATGGGTTCGAAGGGCCTTGTCGCCTCATCCGCCGCGATGGGCATCCTGCTGCAGGAAGGCATCGGCGACACCATCCGCTATTCCCTGACCCCGGAACCCGGTGGCGACCGCACGGCGGAGGTGAGAGCGGCGCAGGAACTGTTGCAGACCATGGGCTTCCGCACCTTCGTACCGCTGGTCGCCGCCTGCCCCGGCTGCGGGCGCACCACCTCGACTGTGTTCCAGGAGCTGGCGCGCGACATCCAGGACTGGATCTCCACGTCCATGCCGGAGTGGAAGACACGCTATCCCGGCGTGGAAAACCTCAACGTCGCGGTGATGGGCTGCATCGTCAACGGGCCGGGCGAATCGAAACACGCCGACATCGGCATTTCGCTTCCGGGCACCGGAGAGACGCCATCCGCCCCCGTCTTCATCGACGGGAAGAAGGCCGCGACGCTTAAAGGGGCCGGCATCGCCGCCGAGTTCAAGGCGATGGTGGGGACTTATATCGAGACGCGGTTCGGCAAGTAGGTTCAACCCGTTCGGCATTTCGCGCACACGCGGCCGGACAAGAACCTACGCCGCAAGCCCCTTGAACATCGGCAGCCCGTCGGTTCCGCCCATCATGGCTTCGACCAGGTTTTCCGGATGCGGCATCATGCCGAGCACGTTGAGCTTTTCGGAATAGATTCCGGCGATGTGGTTGAGCGAACCGTTGACGTTGGCCGCCTCGTTGATGTCGCCGGCGGCGTCGCAATAGCGGAAGGCGACGCGGTCCTCGCCCTCCAGCCGCTTCAGCGTCTCGGCATCGGCGGTGTAATTGCCCTCGCCATGGGCGATGGCGACCTCGATCACCTGATCGCGCCGGTAGAGTTTCGTAAACGGCGTGTCGGTGCGCCCGACCTTCAGATGCTGCATGTGGCAGAGGAACTTCAGCCCGGCGTTGCGGGTGAGAATGCCGGGCAGCAGACCGGATTCACACAGGATCTGGAAGCCGTTGCAGATGCCGAGCACCAGCCCGCCGCGCGCGGCATGGGCGCGCACCGCATCCATGATCGGCGCACGCGCGGCAATCGCGCCGCACCTGAGATAATCGCCATAGGAGAAGCCGCCGGGCAGCACGGCGAGATCGGTTCCCTTCGGAAGTTCGGAATCGGCGTGCCAGGCCATCGAGACCTTCGCGCCGCCGAGGCGCAGGGCGCGGGCGACGTCGCCCTCCCGGTTCGATCCGGGGAAGAGAATGACGGCGGCGTGCATCACAGCACCTCGACGCGGAAATTCTCCACAACCGTATTCGCCAGAAGTTTTTCGCCGGCCTGTTTCAGGATCGCTTCGGCGCGGGACTTGTCCTGCGTCTCAACCTCGATGTCGAAGACCTTGCCCTGACGCACAGACGTAATGCCCTCGACGCCGAGCGACTTCAGCGCGCCTTCGATGGCCTTGCCCTGCGGATCGAGGACGCCGGTCTTGAGGGTGACGGTGACGCGGGCTTTCATGGCGGCATTCCTTGGGAGTCGGGAAGACAGCCTTTAGAGGAAAGGCTTGCCCCGCTCAATCCATGCGCGGCGCGTTCCAGCCGCGATCAACCGTCGCGCCATGGACCGGCGGAGCCATGCGGCCCGCCTCCGCAGGCACTGCGGCGTTTCGCCGTCAGTCACCCTGGCCCGGGTTCGGGGAGAAGTACTTCTCCAGCTTGCCCTTTTCTCCATCGAACTGCTTGGCGTCGGCCGGCGACTCGCGCTTGACCGTGATGTTTGGCCAGCTCTTGGAATAGTCCGTGTTGAGCTTCAGCCAGCTCTCCAGGCCCGGTTCGGTATCCGGCTTGATGGCTTCGGCCGGGCATTCCGGCTCGCAGACCCCGCAGTCGATGCATTCGTCCGGGTGGATCACCAGCATGTTCTCGCCCTCGTAGAAGCAATCCACCGGGCAGACTTCCACGCAGTCCATGTACTTGCACTTGATGCAATTGTCGGTGACGATGTAGGTCATCGCGCGCAAACGCTCCTGAGCGAAGGTTCAAGCTTCAATCTTCGGCCGCTTGGGTAGCCGAGCGCTTCGCCCCCCGCAAGGGGCGATTTGGCGCGGATCGTCAGGATTTCGGCGGCCCGGAGCGACCGAAGTCCGGCGCGGCCGTTTCCTGCCCCGAGGCGATGATCGACTTTCGTATGGCGCGTGTGCGCGTGAACAACGCGTGCAGACCATCGCCGTCACCCCAGCGCACCATGCGGGCGAGCTGCGCCAGATCTTCGCTGAAGCGGGCAACCATTTCCAGAACGGCCTCCCGGTTGTGCAGGAAGACATCGCGCCACATCGTCGGATCGGAGGCGGCGATGCGGGTGAAATCGCGAAAGCCGCCGGCCGAGAACTTGATGACCTCGCCTTCCGTCACCGTCTCGAGGTCATCCGCCGTGCGCACGATGTTGTAGGCGATGAGATGCGGCACATGGCTGGTGATGGCGAGCACCAGATCGTGATGTTGCGGTGTCATCACCTCGACATTCGAGCCGATGGCTTCCCAGAAAGCGCGAATCTTGGCGACCGCCACCTCGTCCTGTCCTTCCGGCGGCGTCAGGATGCACCATCGGTTGGTGAAGAGGCTCGCGAACCCGGCGTCCGGGCCGGAGAACTCGGTGCCGGCCACGGGATGGGCCGGCACCAGATGCACGTTCGCCGGCAGGTGTGGCGCGACATCGCGCACCACCGCTGCCTTGACCGAGCCGACATCGGACACGATGGCGCCCGGCTTCAGACAAGGGCCGATGGCCGCCCCCACCGCAGCATTGGCACCGACCGGAACGCACAGGATCACGCCATCGGCGCCGCTGACGCCGGCCTGCGGAGAATCCGTGATCTCGTCCGCGAGCCCGAGTTCGCGGACACGCGCTCGCACGAACTCGCTGGCATCGACCGCGACAATCGTCCCGGCCAGATCCTTCTCCCTGACCGCCCGCGCGATGGATGAGCCGATGAGTCCAAGGCCAATCAGGCACAGACGGGAGAACCGGGCACTCATGACGCCATGAAGTCCCTGAGCGCCTGGAGGACGAGGCGGTTGGATTCGTTCGAACCGACGGTCAGCCGCAGCGCATTGGGCAGGCCGTAGGCGCCGACGCCGCGCAGGATCAGGCCGCGCTGGGTGAGGAAGGCGTCCGCGTCCTTCGCCGTCTTGCCTGCCTTCGATGCAAAGTGGATGAGCAGGAAGTTGCCGACGCTCGGCGTCACCGTCAGGCCAAGTGCGGTGATCTCGTCGGTCAGCGCCTTCAGCCAGCGCTCGTTGTGATCGGCGGTCGCCGCCACATGCGCATCGTCGCCAATGGCCGCGACGCCGGCGGCGATCGCCGGAATCGACAGGTTGAATGGCCCGCGGATACGGTTGATCGCATCCGCGACATGCGCCGGCATGTACCCCCAGCCGATGCGCAGGCCCGCAAGCCCGTAGATCTTGGAGAAGGTGCGGCACATGACCACGTTCTCGCTGGTCGACACCAGTTCGATGCCGGCGGAATAATCGTTGCGGCGGACATACTCGGCATACGCGGCATCCAGCACGAGCAGGACGTCCGGCGGCAGGCCGGCATGCAGCCGCTTCACCTCCGCGAACGGCAGGTAGGTGCCGGTCGGATTGTTGGGGTTGGCGAGGAAGACGATGCGCGTCCTCGTCGTCACGGCCGCGAGGATCGCGTCGATGTCGGCGGTGAAGTCCTTCTCCTTCACGACCACCGGCTTGCCCCCGGCGGCAGTGATGGCGATGCGGTAGACCAGGAATCCATGCTCGGTGAACACGCCCTCGTCGCCCGGCCCGACATAGGCATGGGTCAAAAGGTTCAGGATCTCGTCGGACCCAGCTCCGCAGACGATCCGGGCCGGATCGAGGCCGTAGCGCGCCGCGATCGCCTGGCGCAGCGCCGTGGCGGAGCCGTCCGGATAGTATTCCAACCCTTCGGAACAGGCGCGGTAGGCCTCGATCGCCCGCGCGCTCGGCCCCAGCGGATTTTCGTTGGAGGAGAGCTTGTGCAGCTTCACGCCGGCCGGCGCGGCGCTCTTGCCCGGAACATAGGCTTCGATGTCGAGCACGCCCTTGCGGGGAAGGGGACGCGTGGAGGCAGGAACGGACATGGGGACCCTCTGGGCAATCGATGTCAGGATTCGCCGTGGACGTAAGGCGCGGCGTGGCTGCCGACCTCGGCATAGCGGGCCACGACGCCCGCAGATTTCAGGGCGTCCAGGACAGCGCCCGGCGCCACCGCGCCACCATGGCTCACGAGTACCGCCAGGCCGCTCTCGACGCCGGCAGAGGCTTCGAGGCGCACGCCGACGGAGCGCAGCGCTTCGGGAACCTCGCGCCGCCAGCGCTCCAGCCAGAGGCTGGCGACGATCTCGTCGCGCACGGCGGCCTCCTTCAACGGCTTGGCCACCACGAACACCGGCATGCCGGAGGGGTGGTTGGCGCGCTGGATGAAGGGCAGGCGGGCGATGATCTTCGGGCGGTTGTCGCCATGCAGCAGGCGCCACCAGGCGCCCGCCTCGATGCTCTGGTCGCGCGGGAACACGCCGAGGTCCCCGGAGGCGCTATCGACCGCCTCGATGGCTGCCGCGGCGCTCGGCGTCGGCAGGAAGGGCACGGTGAAGCCGAAATGGAAACGCACGCTATCGCGCATCGCCGCATCGCCGCCGGACACGTCGCCATGCACCGAGAATGGCACCTGCGTGTAGGTCGACGTGGCGATGATGACGCGCCAGATGTTTTCCGTGCCGTCCAGCGGATAGGACCCGCGATGCCGTTCGGCGAGCATGCGCATGATCTGCGCCTCACGTCCCGGACGGAACGCGGATCCCGCGGTGCCGGCCCTGCGCTTCACCTGTTCGACCTGATCGGTGACTTCGCTGCGCTCGATCAGCAGCGCCTGCATCGCGGCATCGATGCGATCCAGCTCGGCGCGGAGTTTTCCGAGATCTTCGGTCGGCTTGGGCGGCATGACGCGGGCACGCTCTTACAATGCGGGACCGCTGGTCCTTAGCGCCTTGCAGGACGCGAGGGAAGAGCACCGCATCAGGCACGGCGCCTGGCCGGCATCCGGTGACGGCTATCGTTTCTTGTGGCGTCGGCCAGGCCCATCGCGAAGGCGGGGGATAGGACCAGTGAAAGCGCAGCGTTCCCTAGCACCGCAGAGCCAAACATGCCTCTGGAAACCATGAGCATCGTTCGCTACAAAGAACGAAACGAGCGCCCTTCCGAAGTTGTTCGTTCAATGAGCACGAAATGGCCCGCAAGCCCACGCCTGCCGCTTCCCGCATAGCCGACCAGGCCAATGAGCCACAGAGCGCGGTCGTGCGCTTTGGCGAGGATAGGCCGCTCAGGCTGGAATCCGGCGTGCTGTTCGCACCGCTTCAGGTCGCCTATCAGACCTACGGCGCACTCAATGCGACAAAGTCGAACGCCATCCTCATCTGCCACGCCCTGACCGGCGACCAGCATGTCGCCAACGTTCATCCCGTCACTGGAAAGCCCGGCTGGTGGGAGGACATGATCGGCCCCGGCCGATTGATGGATACGGACCGCTACTTCGTGATCTGCGCCAACGTGCTGGGCGCCTGCATGGGCACATCGGGGCCGGCCTCGCTCGATCCCGCGACCGGCCGGCCGTTTGGTCTCGACTTTCCGGTCGTCACCATCGGCGACATGGTGAAGGCGCAGGAGATGCTGGTGACGCATCTCGGCATTGACCAGCTGCTGTGCGTGATCGGCGGCTCGATGGGCGGAATGCAGGTCCTGGACTGGGCATCGCGGTTCCCCGACCGGGTCTTCTCCGCCATGCCGATCGCGACAGCTGCGAAACACTCGGCGCAAAACATCGCCTTTCACGAAGTCGGGCGGCAGTCCGTGATGGCCGATCCGGACTGGCGCGGCGGACGCTATCTGCTGGAAGGAGCGCGGCCGGAAAAAGGGCTCGCCGTCGCGCGCATGGCCGCGCACATCACCTACCTGTCCGAACGCGCGCTGCAACGCAAGTTCGGACGCAACCTGCAGGACCGCGCCGCGCCGACCTTTTCCTTCGATGCGGATTTCCAGGTGGAGAGCTACCTGCGCTACCAGGGCGCGACCTTCGTTGAACGCTTCGACGCCAATTCCTACCTCTATCTCACCCGCGCCATGGACTATTTCGATCTGGCCGCGGACCATGGCGGCGTGCTGGCTGATGCGTTCCGGGGCGCCAGAACCCGCTTCTGCCTGATCTCGTTTACGTCAGACTGGCTGTTTCCCACGGCGGACAGCCGGCAGATCGTGCATGCCCTGAACGCCGCCGGCGCGTCGGTCTCGTTCGTGGAAATTGAGAGCGACAAGGGGCACGACGCCTTTCTGCTCGACGAACCATCGCTTTTAGCCACCATGAAGGGCTTTCTCGAAGCCGCCGCCAGAGCAAAGGGGATCGCATGAGTCCCGATGACATGAGCTTGCGCGAGCAGTCGGCAGCCATGCAGGCCCGAGTCGACTTCCTGCTGGTCGCGGACATGGTGGAGTCCGGCGCGCGCGTGCTCGATGTCGGCTGCGGCGACGGTGAGTTGCTGGCCCTGCTGGCCCAGTCCAAACAGGTCGATGCGCGCGGCATAGAGCTGTCCCGCGAAGGCGTCGCCGGCTGCGTCGCCAAGGGGTTGGCGGTGATTCAGGGCGATGCGGACACCGACCTCGCCGACTACCCCAACGACTGTTTCGATTACGTCATCCTGTCGCAGACGCTGCAGGCCACGCGCAATCCGCGCAAGGTGCTGGAACAGATGCTGCGCATCGGCCGGCGCGCCATCGTCTCCTTTCCAAACTTCGGCCATTGGCGCATACGATCGGGGCTGTTCTTTCGGGGGCGGATGCCGCGCACCGAGAACCTGCCCTATTCCTGGTACGACACGCCGAACATCCACTTCTGCACGATCGCCGACTTCGTCGAACTCGTCGGCGACCTGCCGGCCACAATGGAGAAGGCCGTCGCGCTGAACGCCTCCGGCTCGCAGCTGGGTTTCAACGCGCCGTGGTGGCTGTGGAACCTCGTTGGCGAGCAGGCCGTTTTCCTGCTCCGGAGGGGGTGAGGCGCGCCTAGCGCCCCTTGAGCGCCTGGATCAGCAGCTTCTCAGCTGTATGCAGGCGCTCGCCCTGATACTCTGCGCCGTTCGGGCACAAATTGTAGGCCCGCACGATCCAGTCGCCGGGCTTGGCCGCCGTATCCAGGATATGCATGCACCCTGCGGTGGATTCGAACCGTCCCAGAAATGCGCCGTCGCCGCCCAGCACACGCGACACGATGGCGGAATTGACCACCGAGTGCAGGACCAGCAGCGCGTTGTCCCAGGTCTCATCCTGCAGCAGTGTGTCGACCGCCGCATAAACCCTGGCCTGCATCTCTCCGATGGTTTCCCCGCCGATGAATTTCATGTCCGCCGGCACGCGGGGCTGCGCGATCCCGAGCAGCACGGCAGGCAGGTCGGGCGTGGCAACGGAACGGGTCGACCCGTTGCGGATCTCCCGCAACTCGGGAACCTGCTTCAAGGTTCCGGCAATCGCTCCCGCCGCCATGACGCGCTCGGCTGTTTCTATCGTGCGCGGCAGGTGCGAGGACATGATGCGATCGAACTTCGCGGCGCCAATCGAGGCGAGGTAGCGGCCCGCCGCATCGGCCTGCGCCTTGCCCTTGTCCGACAGGACGACCAGATCGGCATTGGCCGTGGGCTGGCCGCTGGCGTCAAAATAGCTGACGTCGCCATGGCGCATGAGCACGATACGGCGGCGTTTGGGCGGCTGCCAGGCCGGAGGCGACGCTTGCGCCTGGGCGGCGGGCGCGGCCGGCGTCTGCGACTGCGCGGAGACCGGCAGGATCAGGACGCATGCAAAAAGCGCAATCGTTAAGATCGAACGGCGCATGGTAAATCCTTTCAAAATCTCGAACCGGTGTGACTGTTCCGAAATGCGCTGTTGCCTGTCAATGCGCGTCGCCCCGCCTCCAGCGGCGCGAAATTCTCGCGGATTTGGGCCTTTCCGGCATGCTTATCAAATCCTTAACAAAATTAACCGTGGTAAATGGTTCCCAACCGAACCTTTGATTTTCGTGGTTTTTTGTGTTAGAGGATGCGTACAGTCGAAATGGCGAAACGCCTTGCCGTAAACCTGACTCCCGAAAGACCTTCTCTTTGAACACGCCTGCCCGTTGCGGAGGCGAAGTGGTCTTTGTCGGCGGATTTCATGGCGCGGGACGCTGATCGGATCGACTGCCCACGACCATCCGGCTTTCTGGCCGGCAGGTTCAATCGAAGCGGATTTCCCACCGGGTATCCGCAAGACGAGGTTCGCGCCCCGTTCTAGGGCGGAGCCGCAGCGAGGGACGAGAATGAGCGCGAAGAAGACGACCCAGCGCGAAGGGTTCAAGACCGGCGAGCATATCGTGTATCCGGCCCATGGCGTCGGCCGCATCATGGCCATCGAGGAGCAGGAAATTGCGGGCTTCAAGCTCGAGCTGTTCGTCGTGACCTTCGCCAAGGAAAAAATGACCCTGCGCGTCCCGACCTCGAAGATCGCCGCTGTTGGCATGCGCAAGCTTTCGGGCGGCGCGGCGATCGAGAAGTCTTTGGAGATTCTGACCGGCCGCGCGCGCATCAAGCGCACGATGTGGAGCCGCCGCGCCCAGGAATACGAGGCGAAGATCAACTCGGGCGATCTCATCGCCACCGCCGAAGTCGTGCGCGATCTCTACCGGTCGGAAGCGCAACCCGAGCAATCCTATTCCGAGCGCCAGCTCTACGAGACAGCGCTCGCGCGCCTGCTCGACGAGATCGCAGCGGTTGAGCAGATCACCGAAACCGAGGCCATGAAGCGCATCGACGCGAGCCTGGCGAAGAATCCGAAGCGCCGGGCCGCGAGCGAAGCGAGCGATGCCGACGCAGAGGAAGAGGCTGCCTGAGGCTGCATACAGGACATGCAATCGCATTCTGGGCCCGGGAAACCGGGCCCTTTCTTTTCTTGATGGACGTCCACTGCCTTGCGGCCGCCACAGATGTAACTATGTTAAGCCGCAAGATCGATCCGGTCGACGACGGGAGGGGTTATGTCGCCGCTGACGGGAGTTCGCAGGCAGTTCGTGCGTGCCGCCATGGAGGCGCCATACCTCAGCCGGGAGGAAGAGCATGGACTGGCGGTTGCATGGCGTGATCACAAGGATCGCGCCGCCCTGGATCGCCTGACCCAGGCCCATATGCGTCTGGCCATCGCGCTGGCCGCGAAGTTCCGTAATTATGGCCTGCCCATGGCCGATCTGATCCAGGAAGGCCATGTCGGCCTGATGGAAGCGGCCGCGCGTTTCGAGCCGGATCGCGAAGTGCGGTTTTCGACCTACGCCTCCTGGTGGATTCGCGCCGCGATCCAGGACTACGTGCTCAAGAACTGGTCGATCGTGCGCGGCGGTACAAGTTCGGCCCAGAAAGCCCTGTTCTTCAACCTGCGCCGGCTGCGTGCGCAGATCGGTCTGCGGATCTCTCAGGGCGAGCAACTCGACCTCCATGACGAGATTGCTGCCGCGGTTGGCGTGTCGCGGCAGGACGTCGTCGCGATGGAGGCGCGCATCGGCGCTTCCGATATCTCCCTTGATGCGCCGGTGACGGAAGCGGACGGAGCGGGCGCCGCCGAGCGGATGGACTTCCTGGTTTCGGAGTCGCCCGGTCCCGACGAGGCGGTCAGCGAACTCATGGACAGCGAACGGCGGGCGGCCTGGCTGTCGCAGGCGTTGGCGCAGCTCTCGGAACGAGAGATGCACGTGGTCAGGACGCGCCGGCTGGTCGAGGACGAGGATAGCGCGACGCTGGAATCTCTCGGGACGACACTTGGCGTTTCGAAGGAGCGCGTGCGTCAGATCGAGAAGCGTGCGCTGGAAAAACTCAAGGCGGCGCTTGTACGGCTCAATCCGGGCATGGCGCGCGGCTGAGGCGGGGCACGCAGGCTGTCACCCCGGCGGTCGCCTCAATCGACGACCGTCTTGTAGGTCAGGCCTGGCACCAGTTCTGCGCCCCGCGCGAGGCCGTTCAGCAGCAGGAACCGTTCCAGTGGCCGGTCGATACCGCCCATGCGCTGGCTGAAGTCCTCTGCGGTCTCGCCCCGTTTTGCGGCCACCACGGCAATGCGGAGTGGCCGCGCCCGGCTCTGCTCCTCTTGCGACAGGCGGCGGAACGAATTCGCCGCGCTGAAGAAGCGCTCGTCCGTCGCCGGCGTAAAGCTCCGGGACGCCAGGATCAAGCGATAGACGGTCCCACCCTGGCGAACTGCAAAGATCCGGAAAGTCCAGTCGGCGCCACGCGCGATACCTGTCGCCGCTGGCAATCCGTTGATCGTCAGCGTCTGCACATCCGAAAGCGTCAGGTTCTCGATGCGGTTCTCGACGATGAAATCCTCAAGCTTCTTGTCAGGAGCGACCTTCGCGCTGTCGAGCCGCAGCGCCTCCTGGGCACCGGCGGTCATCCCGAGCACGGCCTGCGAGGAATTCTCCAAGAGGAACCCGTCCGGGGCCGTGAACGCGACACCGAGCTTCGGGTGGAGGAAGTTCCGCCCGCGCACGAAGCCCTCGCTCGAATCCTCGCCGTAGATCATGCCGTTCAACGCCTGCATCCAGCGGGCACGCTCGCTGGCGATCACGCCCGGCTCGAAGAAATACCGTGCCGCCGCCAGGGCCGCCGCTATGCGGTCCGGCGTTGTCGGATGCGTGGCCGTGAACTCCGGACCCTCACCGCGCGTCTGGCCCTCTGAGGCACGTTCCCTGAACTCTGAGCTGCGTCCGAGCGCCAGCAGAAACCGATGCGCCCCGTGCGGATCGAACCCTGCCCCGGCGAGCGTCCGCACCCCGATCTCGTCGGCTTCCAGTTCCTGCTGGCGAGAAAAGCTGGCGATGGCAACCTGTGCCTGATCGCGAACGAGCTGGGCGGCGCCCGGATTGCTCAGCACCTCGGCGCGCACGCGGCTGACCAGGACCGAGCGGCCTTCCAGTTCCGCGCGACCCTCGGCGTGGCGGGCTGTCACATGCGCAATCTCGTGGGCAAGCACCGAGGCAACCTCTGAAAGGTCGTTGGCCAGCGCCAGCAGGCCGCGGGTGACGTAGAGATTGCCCGAGGGCAAGGCGAAAGCGTTGACGACGGCGGAATTGAGGATCGTAACGCGGTACTTCTCCGCCGGCTTCTCGGTGACCGCACGCAGCCGATCCGATAGGTCGTCGAGAATGCGCTGGACCGCGGGGGCGCGATACTCGCCGCCAAAAGCCTGCAGCAACCGCTGATGCTCGCGCCCGGCCTGTGTTTCTCCCCCGGAAACGCGCGGCGCTGACGCAGGCAATTCGACCTGCACAGTCGCCTGTGGCCCGAGGATGAGAAGATCGGTGCACCCGGCCAAGGCAAACAGCAGTGTCAGCGCAGCAGGCCGCAGGCCGGGCCGAATGCCAGGCTGACACTTCCCAATACCTGTCTGCGACCCAGCCAAGCCTACTCCAGAACTTCAACAGCCATCGGCCCCGTCAGGTGGAGCCGGGGTGTGGGCACCTGCGACACGACGCCACGCACCCGAAGCCGTTTACCTGAAAATGTGGCGGGATCGAGCCCTTCCGCGCGCCAACGTGAAAGATCGCGGTTCCTGACCATGATGAACGGCGTGGCGGAGCGCGTGCCCTCGAAATTGACGAACGTCGCCGACCGCCCGGTGCGCACGGAGCGCACGCGTGCCTCGAACACGGCCCGGCCCGACAGGGTCTGGCGCGCGACGACCCTCGATACTCGCATCGTTCGTCTGGACAGCGGCGACCACAGGCCCAGACCGGCAGCGCGGGCGGCATTCTCCGCGGCGAGCAACCGGGGCCTGCAGGGGTCCGTCGCCGCTTCAGGCCAGTGCCGGACCAGTCCGAGAGCCACCAGGGTCTCCTGCACCCAGAGCGGTTGCGGCGGACCATCGGGGGTGGCCAGCACGAGATTGCCGGAAAGCCGGCCCCAGCGATCCGACTTGCCTGCGGAATCGACCCGGGCCTGCGTTCCGGCGGCGAGCCGCAGCAGCACCATCCGCAACCGGTCGCGCCAGCCCTGCCTGTCGGGCGATGGCCAGTCGATCCCCGACAGGCGAACGATCCGCCCGTCCGCCAGACTGACTTCCCCGGTCTGCGCTACCGCGATCACCGTCGATGCCGGCCCCATGGGAGCGGGACAGGCCTGAAGCGGCAAGGCCAGCACGACCAGGGCGAGCGCCAAGAGAACAAGCGCACAGCGCTTTGACCGGGTGCCTGCGCTCCCGCTACTGTCTGTGCCGCACGCCACGCACAGGATTGCCATCCATGACCTCGAACGCCCCCGCCGCGCCGCTCGCCCGCTATGCCGCCTGGAAACGCCGGGGGGACTTCATCTTCATGTCCGGCATCATTGCGGTGGATCCGGCACTGGGCAAGGTGGTCATGGGATATGACGACATCCCGGTCGAAGCGCAGGCGCTTCTGGGAAGGACTGGCGAGATGTCGGTCGACGTCAAGGAGGGACCGATCCTGGCGCAAAGCTGGTACGTCCTCGACAAGATCCGCCAGACCATCGAGGGTTGCGGCGGCAGCATGGGCGACGTGTTCAAGCTCGTCCAGTACTTCCGCGATCTGCGCGACTATCCGCACTATAACCGCGTGCGCAAGCTGTTCTACCCGACCGACCCGCCGGTGAGCACCGTGGTCGAGGTTTCGGCGATGTTGCCGAACGAACACATCCTGGTCGAAGTTGAGGCAACGGCATGGCTGCCATTGATTTAAATCAAAACCGTATTTGCCTACCTGCGGCAATGACGTGTGACGTTTCTCAAGTTGAAACGCACAAGCCAGAGCCTGCCGGCCCCAACGCCTGAGGGGGACGCTAAGCCGACATCGCTCCATCAGAAGACCAGAAACTCTCATTGGGGCTGTCATGAAGCGTGTCCTCCTCGCCGCCGCAAGCGCTGCGGCTCTCCTCGGTTCTCAGGCCTTCGCGGCGGATGCGCCGATGAAGCCTGGCGCGATGCCAATCGAAGCGTTCAATCCCTGGATGGTGCGTCTGCGCGCCCTTGCGGTCGTTCCGCAGGAGGACGCCAGCCTGAGCACCGCCGCCGGACCGATCATTGGCGGCAAGGTCGGGATTTCCAACTCGGTCGTTCCCGAGCTCGACATCACCTACTTCTTCAATCGGAACTTTGCTGTGGAACTGATCCTCGGTACCACGCCGCACAAGGTGAAGGGCGCGGGCGCCCTTGCGGGTGTTGGCCCGATCGGTCGCGCCTGGTTGCTGCCCCCGACGCTGACCGCTCAGTATCACTTCTACCTGACCGACTCGATCAAGCCGTATGTCGGCGCGGGCATCAACTACACGATCTTCTACAATGAGAAGTCATCCGGCGTGTTCACCGGAACCAAGTTCGATCTCAAGGATACGTTCGGCCTGGCCGTGCAGGCCGGCGTCGACATCATGATCAACAAGAACTGGGGCTTCAACGTCGACGTGAAGAAGATTTGGCTTGAGCCGAATGTCAGCGTCGGCAGCGGCGCTGTGACCGGGAAGGTCAAGATCGACCCCTGGCTGATCGGCGCGGGCATTACCTACAAGTTCTGACCCGACCGTGATCATCCCTCTCGAAGGCCGCCTCAGGGCGGCCTTCTTGCTTTGGCTGCCGCAAGATCAGGAGCGGGCGAGGACCGGATCTAGTTCGCGATAGTCCGGCAAGGATCGGTCGATGGGCTTGCCACGGCGCAAGACGGTGCGATCTGACTGTGGACGCGACAGCAGTTCGCTCCAGTGTCTTGCCCGGAACAGGACGAGGTCCGCCGGGGCGCCGACCCCCAGATCAACGCCCCCTCCCAGGAAGCTGGCGGGCGTCCGCGTCACCGTCCTGATCCAGTCTGGCGCAGAATGATCGAAATGCAGGATGCGCGTTGCTTCGCGATAGACTTCGAGGACATCGAGATCGCCATAGGCATAGAACGGATCGCGCGTGTTGTCTGAGGCGACCATCACCTCGATGCCGCGCGCCTTCATTTCATGCAGCAGCGTGACGCCGCGCCGTCGCGGCGTGCGGCCCGGCACGCGGTCCTGCAGGTACATGTTGCACATCGGCAGCGACACCACAGCGATGCCGGCGCGCGCCATCAAGTCCATCGTGCGGTCGGCCTCGTCCTCGGCCTGCATCGACAGCGAACAGCAATGTCCAACCAGTATGCGTCCGGGAAACCACAGGCTCAACGCCATTTCCGCGATGACGCGCAGGGATTCAGCCGTCGGATCGAGCGTCTCGTCGACATGGAAATCAAGATCCCAGCCCTTTTCCCGCGCGAGCAGGAACAACCGCTCTAGCCCTGGCCGCAGCGCCGGGCCCATGTAGGTGACAGCGCCCATCACATGCCCATGTCGGTCCACCATGTCGGAGACCTCGGCCATATGCGCATCGTCGAGCGCGAGCTCAATGCCGAAGAGCGGCGATGCGTCCAGTGCGATCCGTCCCGCCCATGTCTCGCGCATTGCCGCGAACACGGGCCACGAGATTGCGGTCTGCCCTGGACGCGAGTCGATATGCGTGCGGATTGCCGAGGTGCCGTGCGCATAGGCGCAGCGCAGCGAGAACTCCATGCGGGCAGCCACGTCTTCTGCGGTCCAACTCGCCTGCCGGTCCGCCAGGACCGCATTGAGCGCACCCATGAACGTGCCGTCGGGATTGGGCCGGCGCGGCCAGATGTGCCCCTTGTCCAGATGCGTGTGCACATCGGCAAAGCACGGCAGGATCATGCCCTGGTCGAGATCGAGGGTCGGGGTCGTGCCGTCCGCAGGCTCCACACCCGCAGCGACGATGGATGCGATCTTGCCTTCGGCCAGGACCAAGTCGCACCGCGCCAGTCCATCGGGCGTTGCCAGCAGCAGCTGCCCGGACTGAACCAGGCAGGCCGGAAGGGTGGCGTTGACGATGCGAAGCCGCGCGGCATGCGGCACCTTTGCGAACCCGGCCGTCACGTCAGTTCTCCCGCTTCACGGCGCTTTCGTGCCAGTGCCGCAGCAAGAGGTGCGTAACCCAGCTGATGATCAGGAAGATGGCGATCCCGGTCATCGAGATGACCAGCAGGGCAGCGAACATGCGCGGAATCTTGAGCTGATAGCCCGATTCCAGAATGCGATAGGCCAACCCCGAAGCGGACCCGCCGGTTCCCGCCACGAACTCGGCCACCACCGCGCCGATCAGCGCAAGCCCGCCGGAGATGCGCAGACCGCCGAGGAAATACGGCAACGCCGCCGGCAGCTTCAGATAGCGCAGCGTCTGCCACCGCGAGGCGCCGTACATCTGGAACAGGTTGATCAGGTTGTGATCGGCCGAGTTGAGGCCGAGGATCGTGTTGGAAAGGATCGGGAAGAAGGCCACGATCCAGGCGCAGATCAGGAGCGACAGCGTGACGTTGTTGTCGGTCCAGATAATGATGAGGGGCGCGATCGAGACGACCGGCGTCACCTGCAGGATCACCGCATAGGGCAGCAACGATTTTTCCAGCCACTTCGACTGGGTGAACAGTACGGCGAGCGTCACGCCGAAGAACACCGCAGCAGCCAGAGCCTGAAGGGTGATGGTCAGCGTCACCTGCAGGGACGTCGCCAGCAGGGCCCAGTCGGCGACGAGGGTCTGGCCGATCAGTTTCGGCCCCGGCAGGACGTAGTTCGGAATCTGGTAGGCGTTGACCGCCCATTCCCAGGCGAACAGCGCCAGAATGCCGATGCCAAGGGGCGCCAGGATGCCGGGCCAGGTCGAGGCAGCAAGACCGAGAATCTTGCGCTCTTCGGCAAAGACCGGGCGGGCTTCGGCGTCGGTTCCGTCATGCGGGACGGAGGGCAGCGAGGGAGCGCTCATAGGGCAATCGCCTTCTTCAGGCTGTCCGAAGCGATGCGGCACAACTGCGCATAGTCGGCCGAGGTGCGGAACTGATCGTCGCGCGGATAGGGACCACCCACGGCAAGGTCCGCCATGACCCGACCCGGGCGCGCCGCCATGACCACGATGCGCTGCGAAAGATAGACACTTTCGAACACCGAATGCGTGACGAAAACCGCCGTGAACCGGCGCTCCCACCACAGTTTCAAGAGATCGTCGTTGAGCCGGTGGCGGGTGATCTCGTCCAGCGCCGCGAATGGCTCGTCCATCAGCAGGATTTCCGGCCGGGTGACGAGCGCGCGGGCGATGGAAACGCGCATCTTCATGCCACCGGACAATTCGCGCGGATAGGACTTCTCGAACCCCTTGAGGCCGACCAGCGCGAGCATTTCCGCCGACCGCGCTTCCGCGTCCGCCCGGGCGACGCCCTTCAACTTCAACGGCAGCATGACGTTGCCGAGGGCATTCGCCCACGGCATCAGCGTTGGATCCTGGAAGACAAAACCCAGTTCATGGTCGACCGACGGCCAGTCAATAGTCCCCGCGCTCGGGGAACCGAGGCCGGCCAGCATGCGCAACAGGGTGGACTTGCCGCAGCCCGAAGGCCCGAGCAGCGACAGGAACTCGCCGTGCCTCAAGTCCAGGTTTACGTCATGGACGGCCAGCGTTCCGTTGGCGAACTGCTTGGAAACGCCACGAATGGAGCAGACGACAGGCGCGGCCTTCGTCGCGCCTTCCTTTGTCGCAATGTCGGTCAAGTCGGTCAGGCCTTCCCGATACCCTTGTTGACGAAGGCGAGGCTGTAGGCCTTGGTGATGTCGAGCCCCTTGGGGAAGACGTCGACAGCCGCCATGGTCTCGTAGAAGCGCTTCCAGCGCGCGTCCGTCATGGCGCCGACGCCGAGCGTCAGGGCATCGCCGGACTGGATGATGCCGCGCTCGTTCATCACCTTGACCGCGTATTCGATCTTCTCGTCGTCCATTTCCGGATTGTCTTTTTTGATCAGATCGTTGGCGGCCTTGAAGTATTCCCCCTTCTTCATATAGGCGGCCCAGCTCTCGAAGGTCGCATCACAGAAGCGCTGCACCACGTCCTTCTTCTCCTCGACCATCTTCCGGGAGATGTTGATGGTCGTGTTGTAATTCTCAAAGCCGGCGTCGGCGATGAGATGCACAACCGGGTTCACCCCGCCCTTCTGGATGGCGAAGGGCTCCGAGGACAGGAAGCCTTGCTGCGACAGGTTCTTGTCGGCCAGGAAAGGTGCCATGTTGAACGTGTAGGGGCGAATCTGATCGTCGGCATAGCCGAACTTCGCCCGGAGGAACGGCCAGTACGACGTGCGGCCCACCGCGCCGATGAGGATCGGCTTGCCCTTCAGCGCCGCAAGCGAATCATGCCCCATGTTGGGGTGCGAGATCAGCACCTGCGGGTCCTTCTGGAAGATGGAGGCGATGCACAGGAAAGGCAGGTTCTCCTGCACATAGCGGATGGCATCGAAGGAGTTCGACATGATCATGTCGACGCGCCCGGCCAGCAGCAGCTGCGACGGGCTCATCTGCGGCCCGCCCATGCGGATGTCCGCGTCGATGCCGTACTTCTTGTAGATGCCCGAGGCGACGCCGTAATAGAAACCGCCGTGTTCGGCCTGAGCGCGCCAGTTCGTCTGGTAGCTGACCTTGTCGAGCGTCTGAGCGTTCACCTTCGCTCCCGGCATGGGAATCAGAGTGGATGCGGCGCTGCCACCAATCAGGCCAAGCGCAGCGCGGCGATTGAGGCGATACTTCATCATGGTCATGGTTGGTCCCCTCGTACTGGCCAATGCGAGCACCGGAATGCAACCGGCGTGCCGGCACGCATCCCCTCCCGGTCCCGTTCTTAGACGATCTCGCGATCAAGTCATAGCCGCGCTGCCCAGGCGGAAGGCAAAAGGCCCACGAAATCCACAAAACGGATGCGGGGCACCGGGTATTGTCGCGCAATGGTATTGCTGGCCTGCCACGTGCTTCGTATGGTCCCCACCGCACAGTCAGGAGAGCCGAGATGAACCGCCCGGAACGTATCGATGCCGCACCTGCCTACGACATCGACGCCCTGATCGCCGAGCTGAAGGACATTCCCCACGAAACCGAACGGACCAGCGTGCGCCGCCGCTCGCGCGACTTCTTCTGGTATTCGCCCGTCCTCAACCGGCAGCTGCATGGTCTTGCGGCGGACGTCATCTTCATGCCGCGCGACGAGAAGGACGTGGTCGCGATCGCCGGGGCCTGCGCCCGCAGGCGCATCCCGGTGACGCCGCGCGGCGGCGCGACCGGCAATTACGGACAGGCCGTGCCGCTGAAAGGCGGCGTGCTTTTGGACATGAACGGCCTCAACAAGGTGCTGTGGCACAAACCAGGCGTGGTGCGGGCACAGGCCGGCGCGATGCTGCACGAAATCGACTATCTGACCCGGCCATCAGGCTGGGAATTGAGGCTGCACCCCTCAACCAAACGGATGGCGACCATCGGCGGTTTCGTGGCCGGCGGCTCGGGCGGCATCGGCTCGGTAACCTATGGCGGCCTGCGCGAACCCGGCAATGTGATGGGCGCTCGCATCGTGACCGTCGAGGAGACGCCGCGCGTCCTCGAACTGCGGGCCGATGCGGCGCAGAAGATCAACCGCGCCTATGGCACGACCGGCATCATCGTCGAGCTTGAGATGCCGCTCGCGCCGGCCTGGACCTGGGTCGATCTGATCGTCGGTTGCGAGGATTTCGAGACCGCGATGCAGGTCGGCTACGACGTGGCCCATGCCGACGGCATCGTGAAGAAGGTCGTGACGCTGCTCGATACGCCGATCCCTGACTATTTCGGTCCGATCGCCGCGCAGTGTCCGAAAGGCAAGCCGGTGCTGATCTGCATGATCGCCGAACCGTTCGTCGAGTATTTCAAGGCGCTGGTCGGAGCGCGCGGCACGGTGACCTACGAGCAGGTTTCGGACGACACGCCCGGATCGGTTCCCCTGTACGAATACACTTGGAACCACTCGACGCTGCAGTGGCTCAAGACGGACCGCTCGATTACCTACCTGCAAAACCTCTATCCGCATGACCGGCTGTTCGAGAGCGTGCGGCAGATGCGCGACATGTTCCTCGGCGAGGTGCACTATCACCTCGAATTCATCCGCTATGCTGGCAAGCTCTCCTGCTCGGCGCTGCCGATCGTGCGCTATACCACCGAGGAGCGACTCAACGAGATCATTGCCCTGCATGAGCAGCATGGCGTGATGATCGCCAATCCGCATGTCTACACGCTGGAGGAAGGCAGCCGGCACAAGTGGGTCGACGCCGACCAGATGAACTTCAAACACAACACCGATCCGCTTGGGCTGCTCAATCCGGGCAAGATGAAGAGTTTCGTGCCGCGCTGAACCCATGCGTGTCCTTTATCTTTACGCCCATCCTGTTCCGGAAAGCTTCCACGGCGCGATCCGCGCCGAGGCACTCGCCGGCCTTGCCGCCGCCGGGCACGAGGTCGACCTGATCGACCTCTACGCGGACGGTTTCGATCCGGTGATCACCGCCGACCAGAGACGCTGCTACCACGACACCACGCGCAACCGCGCCGGCATGGAAGACTACATCGACCGCCTCAACCGGGCGCAAGCGCTGGTGGTGCAGTTCCCGACCTGGACCTTCGGGCCTCCCGCGATTCTCAAGGGGTTCTTCGACCGGATCATGATCCCCGGCGTCGCCTTCGACCTGAGCGATCCGGCCAATGTCAGGCCCCTGCTCGGCCATATCCGCCGCATCCACGGCATCGTCACCTATGGCCGGCAGCGCTGGGTGGCGCTGGTGGTGGGCGACGGTCCGCGCAATACCGTGACACGCTATCTGCGCCGCCTGATCGGCTGGCGCGCGAGAACGGGCTATGACGCCCTCTACCACATGAACGTGGCGACGGATGCCGACCGGAAGCATTTTCTGGCCCGCGTGCGTCGCTCGATGGAAAACCTGTGACTGGATCAGCCGATGCGCAAGCTCTTCTGGGGTGACCTGACAACCGAGGATTTTCGCAGCCTCGATCCGGAAAAGACCATCGCGGTGATGCCGATCGCCGCGATTGAGCAGCACGGACCCCACCTGCCGGTCGGCGTCGATACCGAGATCGCCAACGGCATGATCCGCGAGACGATCCGCCTGCTGCCGGAGGATATGGCGATCCTGATTCTTCCGACGCAATGCGTCGGCAAGTCGAACGAGCACATCCGCTCGCCCGGCACGCTCACCCTGACCGCCGAGACGGCGATTCGCGCCTGGACGGAGATCGGCGAGAGCGTGCAGCGCGCCGGCATCCGTAAACTGGTGATGGTCAATTCCCACGGCGGCAATGTTGATTGCATCGGCATCGTCGCGCGCGAATTGCGCGTGCGGTTCCAGATGCTCGCGGTGCACTGCGCCTGGAGCCGGTTTGGCGCTCCGGACGGCATGTTCGGCGAGACGGAGAACGCCGTCGGCATTCACGCCGGCGACAAGGAAACCTCGCTCATGCTCCATTTCCGCCCGGACCTGGTGAAGATGGACAAGGCGCAGAACTTCGCGCCGACGACGATCGAGATCGCGACGAGCTTTTCGCTCCTGCGACCCACGGGATTTACCGCCTTCGGCTGGCTGGCACAGGACCTGCACCCTTCGGGCGCGGCCGGGGACGCGTCCCGCGCCACCGCCGAAAAGGGGCGCGCGCTCGCCGAATACGAGGCCCGGAAGTTCATCGAACTGCTGCGCGACGTGGAACGCTTCTCGCTGGCCCGCCTTGCCTGAGCCTGCCAAAACTCGGTGCTTCTCAAAGCCCCGGCAAGCGGTGTATCACGGCGTCATGCGGTTCCGTAGCTCAGCAGGATAGAGCAGCGGTTTCCTAAACCGAAGGTCACAGGTTCGAATCCTGTCGGGACCGCCAGCGCATCTCTATTTATTTGATTTTACTTCTATTTTAGGAGATTTTCCGAACTTTTTGACCCTGGTCAGGGGCAGCTTCGTTCGCGGTACGACCCTTCCCTCGACTGACTGCTGATCGAGCCAGGCCCGCTTGATCGGCCTCGCGTGTATAGCGCTCTAGCCGTAGCACGTTCCGCCATCGACGATGAGTGTCTGTCCGGTGATCGCCCGGGCATCGGAGGAACAGAGGAACAGGGCCGCGGCCGCGATGTCGCGCGGGACCAGTTCCCGACGGATGGATTGCGCGGCGAGATTGGCGGCGCGTTTCTCCGGCGTCGCATGGTCTGCGATCTGGCGGGCTGTCATCACCCAGCCCGGCGCGATGGCGTTGACGCGGATGCCCGCCGGACCGAGTTCGCGCGAGAGCGAACGGGTGAACCCTTCGACAGCGGATTTCGCGGTCGCATAGGCGATCATGTTGGTCGAGGCCTTCATCCAGGCGGTCGAGCCCATGGTCAGGATCACCCCGCGGCCCGCTTCACGCATGGCCGGCGCGACGGCCTGCGCCGCGAAGATGTAGTGGCGCAGATTGACGGCGATGCGCTCATCCCATTCGGAGACCTCGAGCCGGTCGAAGTCGTGCCGAGCGTCATGCGCGGCATTGTTGACGAGAATGGCGGGCGGGCCGACACGCCCGGCCAGACGGGCCAAGGCTAGCCGCATCGCTGCGATGTCTCGCAGATCGACCTGTTCCGCCGCGAGTTCCGGGCACTCGGACGTGAACGCCTGGAGGGCCCCGGCATCGCGATCGAGAATGCCGACGCGCGAGCCTTGCACGAGGAATGCCTCCGCCATGGCCCGGCCGATGCCACTTGCTCCGCCGGTGATGACGACCGGCTGATCCTTCAGATCCGGGTAGCGGGCGAGCGGCTGCGACATCGGTCAGCCTGCAAAGAGACTGGGAGGCCGCCCGCGTACGCCGACATCGACGGCGAGGATGCCACCGGAGAACGGCGCTGCAGCGAGGATTTTGGCGGGAACCCGCACGCGTGCCGAGGTGATGAACAGCGTCGTCAGGGCAGGCCCGCCGAACGCAACGCTGGTGGGGCGGGGAACCGGCACGCGCAACTCGCGCATCAGGCGCCCCTGCGGGTCGAAGCGCCGCACGCACCAGCCATCCCAGAGGGCGGACCAGACGCAGCCTTCCGAATCGACCGTCAGGCCATCGGGTCGACCTTCGCCCGGATCGATCCGCACGAAGTCCCGGCGCTTGCCCAGCGTGCCCGTCTCCATGTCGAAATCATAGGCGTAGATCGTCCCGGCACTCGAATCGGTAAAGTAGAACACGCGCCCGTCGGGGCTCCAGTCGAGGCCGTTCGCCACGGTGAAGGGGTGATCCATGCGTTGCCAGGCATGATTGGGATCGATGCGGTAGAGCGCGCCGGACTTGCGCGCAGCGTCGAGGCTCATCGTGCCTGCCCAAAGCCGCCCGGCGGGATCGCACTTCGCATCGTTGAAGCGGTTTTCCGGCTGCATCGCTTCAGGATCGACCCGCCGGACCAGTTGACGTGAAGCGAAATCAAGTTCCTCGACGCCGTCCGAGGTGGTCACGATCAGGCCGCCGCCACGCCGTCCGATCACCGAGGAGACGAGGCGCGGCAGCGGGCAGCTTTCATTGATGCCGCCGGCGGGATCGAACCGGTGAACAGCAGGCGCCAGAATATCCACCCAGTAGAGTTTTTGCTCGGCGATCGACCAAAACGGTCCTTCCGCAAGGCTCGCGCTCCACGGAAGCACGCATTCCACATCCGGGTCGGCGCCGCGCACCGGCGCGCTGCGCGAATGGATACTGACAGAGGGCGCGCCAACATTCCCTGAGATCAGCCGCGCGGCTTCCATCAGGTCACGTCCGAAACTGTGCAGGCGATCCTCGGGATTGCGCGAGGAGGGTCCGAACATGCCGATCGCGCCGATGGCTTTGCCGGTATGGTCGAAGATCGGCGCGGCCACCGAGACGACGCCGTCGACATGCTCGCCATTGGAAATCGCATAGCCGCGTGCGCGGGTCAGCGCGAGATCGGCCAGTAGCAGTTCCGGATCAACCAGCGTGGTCGTCGTGAAGCGATCCGTCGGGATGCGATGCAGGATCGCCCGCTGGTCATGCGGCGTGGAAAAGGCCAGCAGCGCCTTGCCGACCGCCGTGCAATGCAGGGGTGCACGCCGCCCGACCTCGATACGGAAGCCGAACGGCCCGCCCTGGTTGCGTTGCTCGATATAGACGATCTGGTCGTTGTCGAGCGTGCCGATCGCAACCGTTTCGCGCGCCTCGAGTGCCAGCCTTTCGAGCTGCGGGGCAGCCGCGCCGCGAAGATCGAACGTTTCCCAGACGCGATGCGCCAGCTCGAACAGGCGATTGCCCAACCGGTAGGTGTTGTCGCGTTCCTCGTGTCGCACCAGGCGGAAAGCGACGAGCGTGTGAAGCATGCGCGCGAGGGTCCCCTTCGGCAGACCGGTCGCGACCTGGAGATCCTTGAAGCGTGCGGGTGTCTCGCGCTCTCCGAGCACGTCAAGCAGATAGAGCCCCTTGGCCAGCGCCGCCGCGCCGCCGGGCAATTCCCGCTCATCGGGTCTCAGGACTTCTGCTTCGCTCGCCATGCGACGGCTGCCTCCTCCAGCATCCGGTCAAACCGATAGGACGGCTCGAACCCGGTGATGTTCCGGAAACGGGCGTTCGAGGTTTCGTAGAACACGCCGGCTCCCGGCAAGTCCACAACCCGCACGGGCAGGCCAGTGATCGCAGCCATCTTCGGCAGGACCTCGGCGAAATCGACCGCTTGCGTCGCGCCGAGATTGCAGGTTTCGCCCAGCATTCTTGGCGTTGCGAGCGAAGCCAGCAGGCCCTCCACCATGTCGCGCGTCTCGGTGATCATCATGCGGAAGGGCCGCCCCTTCTCGTTGCGCGCGAGCACGTGGGCGGGTGTGCCGTCATCGACAGCGCGAAGCGCTGCGACCGCCGCAGCATTGCCGAGGGCCTGCTGCTGGGCGATGCGTGGCTGCAGGAAGAAGCGCGGACCGGAGAAGAAGCTGCCGGGATCAAGCAGTTCCGCCGCATCCTGCGTGTGAGAGAAGCGAAGGATCGTGAAGGGCAGGCCGTGGCTGCGCCCGGCCCAGCGCACCAGCTCCTCGCCGAGGAGCTTCGTGAGGCCATAGGTCGAGCGCGGCTCCGTCGGATGGGTTTCATCCACCGGCAGAAAAGCCGGCGCGCCTTCGGGATAGACCTCGCCCGAAGATGCGAAGAGAAAGCGCTCGACCTTCGCGCCGACCGCCGCCTCCAGCACCAAGCGCGTGCCTTCGACATTTGCGGCGAAGAGGCGATCCTGATCCTGCGGCAGCCAGGACATGAAGGCGCCGAGATGGAACACGGCGCGCACCCCACTCATGGCCCGGCCCACGGCCTCGCGATCATCGAAGGCACCGAGCACCTCGTCGAAACGATCATGCGTCAGGACAGTGGAGCGCAGGTCGAGTCCGCGCACCGTCTCCCCCCTGGCGAGAAGGCGCGCGACGAGGCTCCGGCCGATCCGTCCCGCACTGCCGGTGACAAGAATGGTCATGCTCGTTCACCGGATCGCGCGGCCGGAGGCCGGATCAAACACATGCAGCCGGGCGGGGTCGAACGAGAGGGTCAATTCCTCGCCGACGGTGATCGGTCCGCTATTCATCAGTCGGGCGACAAGGCGATCGCCGCGCCGTTCCTCATCGGTTCGGCCGATGGGGTTCACCAGCCGGTTTGCCTGCGGAGCTTCGAAATAGACGTACTTCTCGGAGCCGAGGCTCTCGACCAGCATCGGCCGCGTCGTGAAGGTCACGGGGCCGGGTCCGGCTGAGAAATGTTCCGGGCGCAGTCCCGCCGTGATCGTACCCTCAGCTGCCGGAGGCAAGGGCACGTCCTGATCGAAGAGCCGAATGCGTCCGGCTCTCGTCTCGGCCTTGAGGAAGTTCATGCCGGGTGAACCGATGAATCCGGCGACGAACAGGTTCGCCGGCTGCGCAAACATGGTCTCGGGATCGGCGATCTGCTGGACCTCGCCGTCCTTCATGATGACGATGCGGTTTGCCATGGTCATCGCCTCGATCTGGTCGTGGGTGACATAGATCGTCGTGACGCCCAGCCGCTGGTGCAGCGCGCCGATTTCGGCCCGCATCTGCACACGCAGCTTGGCATCAAGGTTCGAGAGCGGTTCGTCCATCAGGAAGGCCTGGGGCTCGCGCACGATGGCGCGCCCCATCGCCACGCGCTGGCGCTGCCCGCCGGAAAGCTGGCGCGGCCGTCGCGCCAGCAGGTGCTCGACGTCAAGAATGCGTGCGGCCTCTTGCACGCGCCTGGCGATAATGCCGGCCGGCGTGCCGCGCATCTTCAGGCCGAAGCCCATGTTCGCCGCCACCGTGAGATGCGGATAGAGCGCATAATTCTGAAAAACCATCGCGATGTCGCGATCGCCCGGAGCGAGGTCGGTCACGTCGCGTCCGCCGATGCGAACGACGCCGCTCGTCGCCTCTTCGAGGCCTGCGAGGATTTTGAGCATCGTCGACTTCCCGCAGCCCGACGGGCCGACGAGAACGACGAATTCCCCGTCCGCGACCTCAAGGGAGAAATCCTTGAGCACGGTGAGCGGGCCGTAACTCTTGCGCACGCGATCAATGACGATTTCAGCCATGACAATCCGTTGCCGCCCTCACTTTTCAGAACCGGCTGTCAGGCCGCCGACGAGATAGCGTTCGAGGAAGAGGTAGATCGCGAGGATCGGCAGCGCGACGAGGATCGCTGCGGCGGAAATGTCCGCCCAGTTCGAGATGTACTCGCCCTTCATCGTGGTGATACCGAGATTGGCGGTCCAGTTGCCCTGTGCGTTGGTGAGGAAGGTCCGCGCATAGGCGTAGTCCGACCAACTCAGCACGAAGCCGTAGAGCGCAGTCGCGGCCAGGCCGGGCGCGGAGACAGGCAGGATCACCCGGAACAATGCGCCCAGCGGCGAGCAGCCATCGACCATTGCCGCCTGTTCCAGTT
Source organism: Beijerinckiaceae bacterium (assembly GCA_035437025.1). GTDB lineage: Bacteria > Pseudomonadota > Alphaproteobacteria > Rhizobiales > Beijerinckiaceae > JAIUNP01. The sequence goes on from DAOMXN010000001.1 coordinate 28,099, forward strand.
CGCGCGGAATGGTGTCGAAATAGCCTTTCAGCATCCAGGTCGTGAACGGGATGATGAGCGTCGCATGGGCGAGAATGATTGACCACATCGAGCCGATCAGCCCGGTCATCCGGAAGATGCCAAAGAGCGGGATCACCAGCAATGTGGCAGGCAGCATCTTGGCAGTGAGGATGAAGAGGCCGAGGCTGTCTCCGCCACGTACCCGGAAGCGCGAGAGCGAGTAGCCGGCGAGCACCGAGACAACCATCGAGATCGTCACCGCGCCCATCGCGGCCAGAGCCGAATTGGACAGCCAGAGCAGGATCGGGCGCTCCTCGAGGATCTTGCCGAATACGCTCCAGCGCGGTTCTTCCGGCCAGAATTTCGGGGGAAGTTGGCGCAGCTGGTCGGGTTGCGACAGCGCGGTGACGATGAGCCAGTAAATCGGGAAGATCAGGATCGCGCAGGTCAGGATGACGCTGGCATAGAGGGTGAGGCGGGTGGCGAGGCTCTGTTTCATTCGCGCCTCACAGGGTGTCAGGCGCGCGGCGCATCATCAGCTTCGCCGCGATCACGCAGATGACAAGCGTTACCACGCCGACAGCCGAGGCATAGCCCATGCGGAAGAAGCTGAAGGCCTGTTCGTAGGTCATGATCGACAGCGTCTGCGTCGCTTTCAGGGGCCCGCCGCCGGTCAGCACGTAGATGATCGAGAAATCCCGGAAGATCCAGAGCATCACCAGGACCGTGGTCACGCCCAGGACGGGGCGCAGGTTCGGAAGCGTGATGTAGATCAGCCGCTGCAGGGCGTTGGCGCCGTCCACGCGAGCGGCGGCATAGTAATCCTCGGGGATCGATTGCAGGCCGGCGAGGCACATGATCGAGACGAAGGGGTAGCCCTTCCAGATCATCGTCGTCGCCACCACCGCGAAGGCCGCTGTGGGGTCCGAGAACCAGTTGATCGTCTTGTCAATGAAGCCCAGCGACAGGAAGATCCAGTTCATCAGCCCGAAGGAGGAGTCGAAGATCCAGGCGAAGATGACGACCGCAATCACCTCGGGCACGGCCCAGGGCATAGCCACGAGCAGGCGTGCCAGCGAGCGGCCCTTGAAGCGGTTGTTCACCAGCAGCGCCGTGCCAAGCCCCAGCAGGCAGCATGCCGTGGTGACGATGAGGATGAGTTTCAGCGTCACCCAGCAGGCATTCCAGAAATCCGGCGAACCGAAGAGCCGCTCGTAGTTCGCGGTGGTGAAGGGGCGGCGCGGCTGATCGAGCCGCGCAATCCCGACATTCTGGAACGAGAGATCGACCGAGACGAACAGCGGATAGACGATGATCGCCGCGATCAGCAGCACGGCGGGCGCCAGCAGGATGTAGCCGAGCCAGTGTTGCCGGCTCGGCCGCGCAAGATCCAGACTGAAGCGTCCGCCCGCCATCACATCACTGCTTCTGGATTGCCTCGGCCTTCGCCTGCATGGTCGCGGCGACAGCCCTGGGGTCGAGATCCTGGATGATCATGCGCTGCGCTTCTTCCATGATCATCTTGGCGAACTCGTTGTACTGGATTTCCAGCCCCTTCGGGATGCGATCCACACCAGCCTTCGAAGCGGCCTGCGCGGTCTGGACCAGCAGATCGAAGTGCGGGGTCGCAGCCTTCGCGCCTTCGGTCTTGGCGCGTGGGGAAGGAGGGGTGGACGCCGCGAGAGTCGCGTAATCGGTCTGGAACTTGTCCGACGTGGCGATCGCGATGAAATCCCAGACGAGCTTCTTTGTGTCGGCCGGAATTTCGCTGGCCATCCCTAGGATGTTCGAGGAACCGCCGAGCGGCGGGTTGAAGGGCGGGGCGGCGATCTTGATCTGATCCTTCGCCTTGCCGCGCTGGATGATGGGATAGAGCCACGGTCCGTCGAGCTTCATGGCGATGCGGCCATCAGCGAACATCTGGCGCGTCTCGCCTGCGGAGAGATCGCGCGGGGTGAGCGAGTTCTTCACGACGTCCTTCCAGCGCGAAAGGCCCTCGATCATCTGCGGGGTGTTGATGGTCACCTTGCCATTGGCATCGGTCCAGCGGCCGCCGGCATCGAGCGTGTAGTTCATCAGCTCGGAGAGGTATTGCCCGCCGCCGCCCTTGGTCTCATGCCCGGTGCCGAACTGGTCGGGGATGCCGTCGCCATTGGTGTCCTTGGTGAGCTTGCGTGCCGCGGCGACATACTCCGCCCAATTGGTCGGCGGGCTAAGTCCTTCTTTTTTCAGCATGTCTTCGTTGTAGGCGAAGATGTTGCCGAAATAGAGCATCATGACGCAGACGGGCTTGCCCTTCCACTGACAGGAGGATTGCCCGGCCCAGCCATCGAGATTGAGCCCGGACGCCTTGATGTAGGGGGAGAGATCTTCAAGCCACCCCTGATCGGCGAATTTCTGGAATTCGAACGAGGCAAGATGCACGATCTCAGGGGGTTTGCCGCCCGCGAAAAGCGTTGTCATCGTGTCGGCATAGGCGCCGCGCTCGACCTTGGTCCACTCGACCTTCACGCCGGGATTCTTCGTCTCGAATTCCTTGATGACGCTGGCCCACCAATCCCCCACGCCGCGTTCGTCCTTCTGCCAGGAGACGAACTTTAGCGTCTTGGTCTGGGCGAGCGCGGGCGGCGCGAGCGTGGAAAACGCAAGCGCCGCCACGCCACCGACAATCAGCGATTTCAATCGGTTCCTCATGTCTTCCTCCGGAATTGCGGCTCTGGCCGTCATTGTTCAAGGTTGCGCAAGGCTTCCGCCGAGGGGCGGACCCCAAGGCCCGGTCCTGGCGGCAGGTGATATTCGCCCGCCTCGCAGATGATTTCGCCATCGAGATAGCGGCGGTTCTGCCCGACGATCGAATGCTGGAATTCGTGGCAGGTCACTTGCGGGGCAGCGGCACTGGCATGCAGGCTTGCGGCGAGGAAAATGCCGAAGCCTATCGTCGCGTGCGGAATGATTTCGGCATGGTGCACCTGCGCGAGCGTGGCGATGCGCATGAATTCGGTGATGCCCTTGTGGCCCATCTCCGGTTGGAGGATCGCGCAGGCCCGACGCGAGAGCCGCGCCGCCGCATCGTGAGCGGTGCGCCATTCCTCACCCGCCGCGACAGGGCAGGAGACGCCCTGCGCCACCTCCGCAAGGCCCGCGATGTCCTCCGGCGCGACCGGCGCCTCGGCGAACCACAGGCCATGCGCCTCCATGGCGTGGATCATGGACTTGGCCTGAGCGGCATTCTGCGCCCAATGCATGTCGCAGGCGATCCGCGCCGAGGGGCCGAGCCGTTCACGCAGGGTCGCGATCTCGGTCACCACGCCGTCATCCGCGACGGGGGAGGCGAACTTGAAGCTGTCAAAGCCCTTCGCCTGCCATTTCGCCGCGAGGTCGGCGCGAGCCTGTCGTGTGGGCTCGGGCAAGCCGGAGACATAGGCCGGAATGCGCTCCAGACGCTGACCGCCGAGCAGCTTGCACAGCGGCTGGCCCGCGATCTGCGCCGCGATGTCCCACAGCGCGATGTCGATTGCGGCGAGTGCATCGAGGTAGTAGCCGCCGGTATAGCCCCGCACGCGCATCAGGTTATACAAGTCATCGTGGATCGCGCTTGCGTCGAAGGGGTCCCGTCCCACCACGAAGGCGGCGAGAAGATCGGTGATGATCTCCATGGTCGCACGCGGGGCGACGATGCCATAGGTCTCGCCCCAGCCGATCACGCCCTGCCTCGTGGTGATGCGCACGAGCACGTTGCGATCGAAATTCGGGTAAACCGTCTTGTTGCCGCGTCGCACGAAATAGCCGCGCTCGTTCACCTCCTCGCCGGGCCGCAGGGTGCCGAGATAGGGCGTCTCCCGCGTCACGGTGAGCATGAAGGCTTCAACGCGGGCAATTCTGTCGCTCATGCCGCGACCCTGGCCAGAGGGGCTGCGACGAGAAGGTCGGCGATGCGGTCCATCAGGGCCTGGATTTCCGCGATATCGCGTGCATCGAAAGGCGGGATCCTCGCCCGCACCATGTCGTTGTCGAGGATGCCGCGCAGCATCAGCACGCGCTTGGTCAGCCGCATGCGCGCATGGCTCTGGATCATCAGCAGCGGCAGGGTCCGTTCGTAGAGCGACCGCGCTTCCGCCTCGCGACCGGCCTTGAGCGCTTGCCACATGCGGGCATGGATGTCGGCAATTTCAACCGCCGGCATGGCCCCGCAGGCCCCGCGCAGGAACTCATCGATGACGAACCTCGCGCCGCCGCCTCCCATCACGCCGGCCAGATGCCCCGGAGCGTCGGCGAGAATCGCCGAGATCGGCGCGCCGGAAGGGATCGTCTCTTCCTTGACGTAGCGGATCTCCGGCACGGCCGCCGCCACGGCAAGAACGGCGGCGGGTGACAGATCGGAGCCGCGCGGCGCGGGCGCATTCTGCAGGATAATTTCCACGCCGGGGCAGGCCGCCGCGATGGCGGCGTAGAAGTCGGCGACTGCGGCCGCATCGGTGCCGATCGCCTTCGGGGCCTGGATCATCACCTGCCGGAGACCCAGCGACTGGACCTCCCGCACGCGCGCAATCACCTCGTCAAGCGTCGGGGCGCTCGCACCCGCGATCAGCGGCAGGCGTCCACCGAGTTCATCGAGCACAATCTGGAGAAGCTCGAAACGCTCGGTGGCCGTCAGGTCATCAACCTCACTGGCGAAGCCGGGAAACACCACGCCCTGCACGGCGGAATCGCAGGCAAAACCGACGATCCGGCGCATGGCCGCGCGATCAATGGCGCCATCCGCTGCAAACGGTGTGCAGAGCACCGGCCATACGCCCTGGATGGTTGTGCTCTCCAACACGCTCTCCCGTGCGAATGATCCATATTGTGGACCACAGTATCTTTATATGGACCGTAGTGTGGATGTTGGCTATCTGTCAAGCCTGTGCAAGGAAAGCGCCCGAGGGCGCGGGGTTGGGTAGCGATGAAGCGCATCGTGGTGGATTGGGGCAGCAGCAACTTCCGGGCCTACCGGTTCGGAGTGGAAGGCGCGCTCATCGAACGACATCAGGCGGAAGCGGGCATCCTCACCGTGCGCGACGGCGCCTTCGAGGATGCACTCGAACGCGAGATCGGCCACTGGCTCGATCCTGAGACGGAGATTCTGCTCTCCGGCATGATCACCAGCCGCAACGGCTGGGTGGAGACGCCCTATCTCGAGCCGCCCGCCAGCCTTTCCGGTCTCGCGACCCGGGCAGTCGCGCGGCCGGCGCGCACCGGCGCACGGCTCCTCTTCCTGCCGGGCGTCTGTAATCGCGCGCCCCAGCCAGATGTGATGCGCGGCGAGGAGATCCAGGTCTTCGGGGCGGTTTCGCCGACCGAGGATGCGCTCGTCGTCTTGCCAGGCACGCATTCGAAGTGGGTGAGCGTGCGCGCTGGGGCGATCGCCGGATTTTCGACCTTCCTCACGGGCGAGATGTTTGCCCTGCTGTGCCAGCATTCGATCATCGGGCGGCTGATTCCGCCGGGTGCTGCCGGCGCGAGCAACGGGGCGTTCCTCGAGGGTGTGAAACTGGGGTTTTCGGGCAATCCGCGCGGACTCCTGAATGATGTCTTCACCGCGCGCGCCGGAGCGCTGTTGGGCGATTTCATGCCGACCGAAATTGCCGAGCGTCTATCGGGCATTCTCATAGGGCATGAAATCCGGGCCGGGTTCGAGTCCGCGATCATGCCCGGCCTGACGCCGCTTCTCGTCGGCGAGGCCGCGCTGATCGCGCGCTATGCGGTCGCCTTCAGCGCATTGGGGCTTGCCAGTGCGAAGGGGCCCGACCATGCCGCCGTGGAGGGTTTCCGGAAACTCGGTGCGTTGGGAGCATCCCATGCCTGACCATCTGACGCGGTTCGAGGCGGCCTTTGCCGCCATGCCGCTCATCGCGATCCTCCGGGGCATTCGCCCGGAGGAGGCTGTCGGCATCGGCGAAGCGCTTGTTGCCGCCGGAATCCGCATCATAGAGGTGCCCTTGAATTCACCGGAACCGTTCGAAAGCATCACGCGCCTGGTCCGGCGCTTCAAGGCGGAGGCGGTGATCGGGGCTGGCACCGTGCGATGGCCGCATGAGGTCGAGCGCTTGCGAGAACTTGGTGCCGGGCTGGTTCTGTCACCGCATGTCGATGCTGCGGTGGTACGTGCGAGCGTGGCCGCCGGGATTGTTTCGATTCCCGGCATTCTGACCCCGACCGAAGCGTTCCTCGCGCTCAATTCCGGCGCCCATGCGCTGAAGCTGTTCCCGATGGAAATGATCGGCACTCCCGGCGCGCGGGCGATGCGCGCGGTACTCCCGCGCGGCACGCGACTTGTTGCGGTCGGAGGGGTTGGCGAGGGCAACGCAGCCCAGCTGCTCGACGGGGCCTGCGACGGTCTCGGCATCGGGTCTTCGCTCTACAAGCCAGGCGACAAGGCAAGCACGGTTGGCGAGCGCGCGCGGCGATTCATACAGGCAACGGGCTCAGGCTCCGCGCGGACAACATCGGGGTAGCACCCTGCCTGATGTCTCCGCCAGTGCCCGTTGGCGTGGCGGCGCTTCGGGAGGGTTCGTTTCGGCCTTGCGAGGCAGCGTCGGGGGTTGGCTGTCGTTCCCAGACGCAATCGGCGCGAAATCCGTTCCAGGCGGGGCGCATCACTTTCGGATGTCCGGCAGGGGCGGCGCCGACTTCACGAGCACGATGGATACCCGGCGGTTCGCGGCAAGCTTGGGATCGTCGGGGAACATCGGCTCGGTGTCGGCCTTGCCAACCACGCTCTCGAACCGGCCCGCCGCCACGCCGGAGGATTGCAGGATGTCGCGCACGGCGAGCGCCCGGCCGGTCGAGAGGCGCCAGCCGTCAGCGGACTTCCGGCCGGACCGGTCGGCCGATGTGTGGCCAGTGATGCGGATCGGGTTCGGCAGTTCCATCAGGCGGGGCGCGAGCGCGGCAAGCAGCGCGCGGGTCCGATCAAGCGGCTGGGTCGAGCCTTCCGGAAACATCGATCGCCCGTCCTGGTCGACGATCTGCAGGTCAAGTCCCTCGGACGTTTCCTCGACGAGCACGTTCCTGGACATTTCCGAGATGTCCGGCAGATCCTGAAATGCCTGGCGCAGCGAGGCCGCCGCCAGCGCGAAGGCGCGCTCGTGCGCGAAGTCCGTGCGTCCGTCCTGACGCTTCTCGGCGCGTTTCGGCGCGGTGAATTCCGAGGCCTGGTCAGGCGGGATCTTTTCCAGGTTGCGCAGATGCGGACGCACGGGCACCCCCTCGATCTCGACGATGCCGGACAGGCGGCTCTGCTTCTGCGATCCGAAGGCGTCGCGCATGGAGCCTGCAACGATCTGTAGCTTCTTCTGATCCTGCGTCGAGAACGCCGTGAGCATGACGAAAAAGCTCATCAACAGGCCCATCAGGTCGGCAAAGGTAACGAACCAGCCGTGACCGCCGCCGTGACCGCCGCCCTTCTTGCGCGCCACCTCTGCCTCCCCGGGTCAGGCCGAAGCGTCGGCGAGTTCGTGCTTGTGGTGGTCCGGCAGGTAGGAAATGAGCATTTCACGGATGACGGCCGGATTCTTCGAGGCGCGCATCTGCAGCACGCCATCGATGATCAGCGTGCGCGATACCTCCTCCTCTTCCAGTTTCACATGCAGCTTGTCGGCGATGGGCAGGCAAATCAGGTTGCCGACCAGAGCGCCGTAGAGCGTGGCCAGCAGGGCGACCGCCATGAAGGGCCCCAGCTTGGAGGGGTCCTCCATGTTTGAGAACATCTGCACCATGCCGACCAACGTGCCGACCATGCCCCAGGCCGGCGCCGCATCACCGATGGACCGGTAGATCTTCTGCCCCTCGTCCAGATGCTGGAGAAAGGTGTCGCGGTCCTGCTCCAGGGTCCGGCGGATGAAGTCCGGGTCGTAGCCATCGGCGAGATACCGCAGGCCCTGCGCCAGAAACGGATCGTCGACCGACTGTCCTTCGAGCGCCACCGGGCCGGACTTGCGCACGATCTCGGCGATTCGGGTGATCTCCTCGATCAGCACGCGCGGGTGCTGGCTGCGCATGGTGAAGGCATAGCGAATGCCCACCGGAAAGCCGTGTGCCATGGCCGAAAGCGGGAAGCGGATCAACGTGCCGGCGGTGCAGCCGCCGCCGATGACGATGATGGCATGGACGTCGTAGAACATGCCGAAGTTGCCACCCATCAGGATCAGGGCGGCAACAGTGGCGATTCCGGCAAGGAACCCGAGACCCGTGGCAAAATCCATGGCGGTGTCCGATACAAAACTCTAATAGCGTTACTCTAACTAGTATCTGGACGGGGAACGTTAAGGTTCCCTTGCCTTTTCCCGATCGCTACATCTTTCGGTTGTGGCGGCGCGCGGCATTGCCGCAGGCCATTGCACCGACGGCGGCGAACGACTAGCTGGACGTATAGTCTTGTCCTTGCGCGGAGATTTGCCCGATGGTGCCCAGACCCGTGATGCTCGTGATCCTCGACGGCTGGGGCGAACGCGCCGGTCGGCAGGACAACGCGGTCAAGCTGGCAAGAACGCCCAATTTCGACCGGCTGTGGGCCACCTGTCCGCATGCATTCCTGAAGACCTCCGGCCTGGATGTCGGGCTGCCGGAAGGACAGATGGGGAATTCCGAGGTCGGGCATCTCAACATCGGCGCCGGCCGGGTCGTCATGCAGGACCTGCCGCGCATCGGTGAAGCCATCCGGGACGGTAGCCTTGCGCGCGCGCCGGCGCTGACGGATCTGATCGTCGCCCTGAAGGCGTCCGGTGGCGTCTGCCACTTGCTGGGCCTGGTGTCGCCGGGCGGAGTGCATTCCCATCAGGACCATGCCCTGGCGCTTGCCCGCATTCTCTCGGACCACGGCATCACGGTCCTGCTGCATGCGCTGACCGACGGCCGCGACACGCCGCCGCGCTCGGCCGCGGACTACGTGAGGAGCGTGGAAACGGGCCTGCCGGCGCGTGCGCGAATTGCCACGGTGATCGGCCGCTACTACGCCATGGACCGCGACAATCGCTGGGAACGCGTCAGCAAGGCCTACGAGGCAATGGTGTCCGGTGGGGGGCAGGCCTTTGCCTCCGCGGGCGAGGCGATCGCCGCCGCCTATGCCGATGACGTCACGGACGAGTTCATTCTGCCCGCCAGCATCGGCGGCTACACCGGCATGAAGGCCGGCGATGCCCTGATCTGTTTCAATTTCCGTGCCGACCGGGTGCGGGAGATCTTGGCCAGCCTGCTCGATCCGGCGTTCGGCGGGTTCGAGCGCGCGCGGCAACCGCATTTGGCGGCGGCCGTGGGCATGACCCAGTACTCGACCGAGCTGGACGCCTTTCTTGCGACGATCTTCCCGCCACAAAGCCTAGCGAACGTGCTCGGTCAGGTTGTTTCCGACGCAGGCTGCAAGCAGCTGCGCATGGCGGAGACCGAGAAGTATCCCCACGTCACCTACTTCCTGAATGGCGGGGAGGAGGCGGTCTATCCTGGGGAGGATCGCATCATGGTGCCCTCGCCCAAGGTTGCCACCTACGATCTTCAGCCCGAGATGTCGGCGCCGGAACTGACGGACAAGGCCGTGGCGGCCATCGCGTCCGGCGTCTATGATCTGATCGTGCTGAACTATGCCAACCCCGATATGGTGGGCCATACCGGCAGTTTGCCGGCCGCCATCACGGCGGTCGAGACGGTCGATGCCGGGCTCGGGCGGATCGCCGAGGCGATCGGTGCCCGGGGCGGCGCCTTGCTGGTTACGGCAGACCACGGCAATTGCGAACAAATGCGCGATCTTGAAACCGGTGGACCGCATACCGCCCACACCACCAACCCGGTCCCGGTGTTCCTGTTGGGCGCGCATGCGCCGGCGCTGCGCGAGGGCGGGCGTCTTGCGGATCTCGCGCCGACCCTGCTCGCGCTCATGAGGCTTGACCAGCCGCCCGAAATGACCGGGCGCAGCCTGATCATGGCTTGAATGCCCACGCATTCTTCGAGTCCTCGCGCCTGCAAGACATGGGCAGGCCCCCGGCGGGAGGGGACGCATCGGGGAGCTGTCGACTGGCCCAGTCCGGAAATGCACCGTTGTCGCGCGCCTGTGCGCCTCATCCCGCGTCCGGCATGGGCCGTTACGGGCTTCTCGCGCTTCTCGGCCGGCAAGCCCTGACAGGACTTGTTGAAGTCCTGGCAAGGTGCTATGCGCCTCGCCGACCACGGGCCCCGGCCAACGCGCCAGCCCTTGCAGACTTCTGACGGAGAGGTGGCAGAGTGGTCGATCGCGCCGCACTCGAAATGCGGAGTACGTGCAAGCGTACCGGGGGTTCGAATCCCTCCCTCTCCGCCATTTACTTCGGAATCTAGCGGCAAGATGATGCAATGCGCAGAAGTGCGTTTTGAAAACCCGCTCAGGAGAGATCAGGAAACTTGAACGAACCAACCGCCACGCTGTGCGGCTTGAGCGGCCCCGGCGACCGTCATATCGCTACGCGGCCGCTTGCTGGACTTTGAGAGAATAAGGGCTTTGATAGCTTAGCTCAGCCCACCGGTTGTCGCCGGGCATGCTTCAGGTCACGAGAGCCGCGCGCCGAAGCATCACTTCGGCGCGACGGACAGGTTGGCGAAGAACGCTTCGGTTCCGTCGTCCACCCACAGGCCGATGCGCCCCTTGCGACCCGGATAGCGGAGGTCGGCAACCGTCATCACCTCGACGCCATCGACGAATGCGCGCAACGAACTGCCATCGATCTCCAGCCGCAGGCGATGCCAGCTGTCGATGGCAACTGGTGCGGCCTTCTCGTAGCGGTTCGGATGCTCCTGCCGCAGTTTCCGCCAGTAGCGGTCGGGATAGCTGATGTACTGGATCGCAAACACGTTGCGCGGCGCGGGCGGCGGCGGCACGTTGCGGCTGCCGTTGGTCATGCGCAGATAGACCGCTTCGAAGGTGCCGAGATCATCGGCGATGTGGAACGCCAGACCAACGAAACCACGCACATCGGGCTGGCCGCGCCCGTTGATCCGGGCGGCCAGATCCACCTCGATGGTGCCCTCAGCGAACTCGATGGCTGGCATGGCGAAGCTCGGACCATTACCGGCGGAGCCGGGCACAAGCAGCGCCTTCTGGGCCTCTTCGGTCAGCGAGACGGCAACAGCGTCACGCTCCTTGAAGTGGCCAGCTGATACCTGCACCAAGTTGGTCGTTAGCCCTTCGGGCGAACGCAGGGGTAAGGTCCGGGGACCGCCTGTCTGGGCAATAGCTTGGCGGGCTGTCGAGCATAGACCGAGAAATCCGGCGGCGAGTAGAGCTCTACGGTTGACCCGAGGCATGCGCGCTTCTCCAAACATTGTCAGTCGCGCAGGAGACGTAGGCCTGAAATTGCAATTCACAAAATTCATAGTATGCATCCATCATGAACAAGATCGATTTGCGACGGGTCGACTTAAATCTTTTGCCCGTATTCGAGGTCCTTATTGAGGAGCGTCACGTTTCCCGTGCTGCCGAGCGGCTCGGTCGGTCACAATCGGCGATCAGCCACGCGCTTGAGCGGCTGCGTGAGCAGCTGAACGACCCGCTGCTGATCCGGGTTGGTGGAGTTATGACGCCCACCGCATACGGTCTGGAGATTTTTAGCGAAATCCGGCCTATTCTACGGAACATCCAGCGGGTCCTATCGACGCGCGAAAGCTTTGTACCCGATACGTCAGATCGGACCTTTCACATCGTCATCCCAGATTTCTGGGCGGCGGCCATTGCTGCTTTCGTGCGATGCATTCGCATCGAAGCGCCAAATGTTGTTGTTATGTGGAGCCCTCCACATGAGCGGAGCCTTGTCGACCTGGCTAACGAGCAGGTCGATCTCGTCGTCGCGCCAAGTAAGTTAAAGGCACCCGAAGGCATCGAGGCCGAGTCGATTGGTGCGCTGTCATGGGGCTGCTTTCTGCGTCGGGGACATCCTGCGCTGGAAACGTGGGGAGCAGAAGCCTGGCAGGCCTACCCGCATATCGTCGTGAACGTTGGCGAAAGGTTTCCCTCGCCCGTCCAAGTCGCCAGCCATCCAGGGGGGTTGTTGCGGCGGGTCGGAGCTTATGTTCCGACATTCGCCGCAGTGCCGCCTCTGCTTGCAGAGTCTGACATGATAGCAACCTTACCCCGCCTTGCTCTGGTCGAAGGCGCAAGGGTCTATGGCCTTCAGGACAGGCTGCCCCCATTCCCGATTGCGCCGATTGATGCCAGCCTCTTCTGGAGCGCTCGACGCACGAGCGACGCTGCGACACGCTGGTTCATCGAGCGCCTTCGACCGGCGCTCGTGGAGCGTATCGTCTAGGCGCGCCGGCACTTCGTTCGTGACCTGCCTCCGGTTTTCTGGACCGTTCATTTCTGGAAAATTCCAGTTTAGCAGCACGGGCTGCGGATGGAGTTTTCGACATGAAGAAGTCGAAGTTCACAGAGGCGAAGATCGCCTTCATCTTGCGTCAGGCTGAGGAGGAACGCCGGTCCCTGAGGTCTGTCGGAAGGCCGGGATCAGTGATGCGACCTTCTGTAACTGGCGCAAGAAACACGCCGGGCTGATGCCCTCGGAGATGAAGCGGTTGCGCCAGCTCGAGGAAGAGAATGCTCGGCTGAAGCGGATTGTGGCGGACCATTCGCTCGACAAGAAGATGGTGCAGGACGTCATCAAGCAAAATCTCTGGGGCCTGCCCGCCAGCGGTCGATGGTCGATCATGTGCGGGCGACCTGGCAGGTGAGCATCCGTCGTGCTTGCCGCGCCTTGCCCGTCGAGCGTTCGACCTACCATTACCGCTCCCGACGGACCGGGCAGGCCCATCTCATCAAACGGATCAAGGAAATCGCCGAGACGCGAATGCGCTACGGCTACAGGCGGATTCCGGTGTTGCTCAGGCGCGAGGGCCGGAGTGTCAATCCGAAGCGGATCTATCGTCTTTACAAGGAGTTGGGGCTCCAGCTCCGCAACAAGACACCAAAGCGTCGGGTCAAGGCGAAGCTGCGCGAGGATCGGCGTCCAGCCACACGGACGAACGAGATATGGGCGATGGACTTCGTGCATGATCAACTGGCGACGGGGCGCAAGCTCCGCGTGCTCACTATTGTCGACACCTTTTCGCGCTTCTCGCCAGCGCTGGATGTCCGCTTCAACTTTCGGGGGGCGGATGTCGTTGAAGTCCTCGAGCAGGTTGGCCGGCAGCATGGCTTCCCGAGCGCGATCCGGGTCGACCAAGGCACGGAGTTCGTCTCCCGCGATCTCGATCTCTGGGCCTATCAGCGTGGTGTCACGCTCGACTTCTCCCGACCGGGAAAGCCGACCGACAACAGCTACATCGAGTCGTTCAACGGCAAGTTCCGGGCCGAATGCCTCAACGCGCACTGGTTCATGAGCCTTCCCGACGCCCGGGAGAAAGCAAAGGCTTGGCGAAGGGACTATACCGAGCGACAACCTCACAGCGCGATCGGGAACAAGCCTCCGATAACGCTCGTCAATCGGTCATCGGCATGCAGCCCGCGATGAGCAGATTACCCCCTGGAAGCGGCCGGCAAGCCGGTCCAACATCGGGGGCAGGCCCGCTTGTGATGGACCCAACTGACCGATGGCGGGAATTCAGGGGCACACGTCAACATCCCCAAACTCAGTTGCGTTTTCAGGCTCGAAATTGATCGACTTCGCCGCTCTTAAATTTTGGTCTGCATCTGTGACAGTCGGGGTAGATCTAAGGGCGTGCGCACGATGAGGCTGTTGACGACCCGTCGCCAAACATCCCCCTACAAAACCACCTGAAATATCGGCCATTCAGCTTGGGTTCGAATGCCCTGCCCCGGCATCCCCCGATTGCGCTGGTGCTGGCTCTTTAGGTTCCGGCTTGGGCGCGCGAGCACGCCCCATCCAGGCTTTGACGACCTCCCGCGCCGACTGGAACGCGACGTAGAGACCAGGAATCAGCAGGATGCCGACAAGAGCCGCAGCCAACATGCCGCCGAATACGGCCGTGCCGACGGCGCGCTGCGTCGCCGCCCCGGCGCCGTTGGCTATAACCAGCGGAAGCAGCCCGAGGATGAAGGCAAAGGAGGTCATCATCACGGCGCGAAATCGCTGGTTCGCCGCATCGATCGCCGAGTCCACGATCCCCTTGCCGTGGGCGCGATTCTCCGCAGCGAATTCGATGATCAGAATGGCGTTCTTTGCGGCCAGCGCAATCAGGATAACGACGCCAATCTGGGCAAAGATGTTGTTGTCGAGGCCCGCCAGCTTGAGCGCCATCATGGCGCCGAACAGGCCGGCGACGACCGACAGCAAGACCGCGACCGGAATTGTCCAGCTCTCGTAAAGCCCGACTAGACACAGATAGGCAAAGAGCATCGCCAGAATGAGAACGATGGTTGTTTGCCCGCCCGCTTGTTTTTCCTGGAATGCCGTGCCCGTCCACTCCAGTTTGAAGCCGCGCGGCAGCGATGCTTTCGCCACATCTTCCATCGCGGCGATGGCCTCGCTGGAGGAATGCCCCGGCGAGGGTCCGCCGTTCAACATCGCGGCGCGCTGGTTGTTATAGCGCATAATGATGGCGGGGCCGGTGACCAGTCGTATCGACACGACGCTGGTCAGCGGCACAAGATCGCCATTCGACGTTGAGATGCGAATGCGCTCGATGTCGGAAGCGGACATGCGCGCCGCAGCCTCCGCCTGCACGTTGACCTGCCACGTCCGTCCAAACAGGTTGAAGTCGTTCACATAGGTTCCGCCAAGCACCGTCTGCATGGTTGAGAAGATGCTGGCGACGCTGATGCCGAGGGTCTGCGCTTTCTCACGGTCGACGATGACTTTCAGCTGCGGCGTATCGGCATTGAAGGTGGTGAAGACGCCGGCGAGGCGCTTGTCCTGATTGGCGCTGATCATCGTGCTGCGCGCCACCTGCGCCAGCAGGACCGGATCGGCCCCTTCAAGACTTGTCACCAACGCCTGAAAGCCCGAGCCCGTGCCCAGTCCCTGGATCGGCGGCAGGTTGAAGGCGAAGGCGAAGGCGTCGGCGCGCGCCGCAAACTCCCGGTTGAGAGAGGCGATCACGCTGAAGGCGGACTGCGACGCCTCCTTGCGCTCGTCAAACGGCTTCATCGTGGCGACGAAGAAGGCTCGGTTCGGCAGGATCACGCCATCGAGCAGCGAAAACCCGTTGACCATGAACACGTCCTGGATGGCCTCGCGCTTGGCGATGACCTGCCGGATCGCTTCGCCGACGCTGGCGGTTCTTTCCGTCGAAGCGACTGCCGGCAGTTGGACCTCGCCCATGAAGGCGCCCTGATCCTCCAGCGGAAGGAAGCCCGCGGGCACGGTCTTGGCGAGCCAGCCTGTTCCGGCGGCGAAGAATGCCAGCAGACCGAGCGTCAAAACGGCCTTTCGGGCCAATGGCGCGATAAGCCCCATGAACCCGCCCCGCATCCTGTCGACGCCCGTATTGAACATCCTGAACAGGCCTTTGGGCGCGGCCTTGTGCCTGAGGATGACGGCGCACATCGCGGGCGAAAAAGTCAGCGCGTTGACCGCTGAAATCACCATGGACGCAGAGACCGCCACGGCGAACTGCATGTAGAGCTGGCCGGAGATGCCGGGCATGAAGGCGGTGGGCACAAACACCGAAAGCAACACGAGCGTGATCGCGATGATCGGCGCCGTGATCTCCTTCATCGCAGCCTCGGTCGCTTCGGCGACGGTCATCTCCGGATGCGACTCCAGCTTGTGCTCGACCGCCTCCACCACGACGATCGCATCGTCGACGACGATGCCAATCGCCAGCACCAGCGCCAGCAGGGAAACGCTGTTGAGCGAGAACCCCATCGCCAGCATCACGGCCAGCGTTCCGACCAGCGCCACAGGCACGGCCAGGATCGGGATGATCGTCGCGCGGAAACTGCCGAGGAAGATCAGCACGACGATAGCGACCAGCACGAACGCCTCGCCCAGCGTGTGCATCACGCTTTCCATCATCTTTTCGACGAAGTAGGTCGAGTCGTACATGATCTTGATTTCGACATCGTCGGGCAGACGCTGCCTGAGGCCCTCGACGACAGTCTTGATGCGCTCGGCGGTCGCCACGGCGTTGGCGCCGGGCGCCTGATAGATGCCAAGGCCGGCGGCCGGCCTGCCGTTGAACGAAGGCTGCGAATCCTCGGTCCGGGCGCCAAGCTCCACCCGCGCGATATCCTTGATGGTCACCCGTGCGCCGTCGGGATTGACCCGGACAATGACGTTCTCGAATTCCTCTACGGTTCTAAGCCGACCGTCCGCGCTGAGGTTGACCTGAAAGTTCGTGCCGGGCACCAGCGGATTGGCGCCGATCCGCCCCACGGCCGCCTGCACGTTCTGGGCGCGCAGCGCCTGGACGACTTCGCCCGCCGTAATGTTCAGGCTGGCGAGACGGTTGACGTCCAGCCATACCCGCATCGAATAATCGCGCGGACCGAAGGCGAAGGCCTGTCCCACGCCCTCGATGCGCGCCAGCGGATCGACGACGTTGAGCTTGGTGTAGTTCGACAGGAACAGGGCGTCCCGCGAGCCCTTCGGCGAATAGACAGTGACAACCTGCAACAGGCTGGTCGATTTCTTGGTGACCGTCACGCCGAGCGCCTGAACCTCGGACGGCAACAGCGCGGTTACCTGATTGACGCGGTTTGAAACGTTGACCGTGTTCATGTCGGGATTGGAGCCGACCGCGAAGCTCACGTTGAGCGTGTAGACGCCGTCCGATCCTGAGACGGACTGCATGTAGATCATCTTGTCCACGCCGTTGATCGCAGGCTCGATGACCTGCGCGACGGATTGTTCGAGCGCGGCTGCGTCGGCGCCCGGATAGACCGCCGTCACCGACACCTGCGAAGGCACGATGTCGGGAAACTGTGCGACGGGCATAGCGCGATAGGCGATCAGGCCGGCGATGGTGATGATCAGCGAAATGACGACGGCGAGGCGCGGTCGCCTGATGAAAATGCTCGAGATCATCGCCTACTTCCCGGCTTCGGCGCGCTGGGCATTCACCTTCATGCCGGGACGAACGCGTTGCATGCCCTGAACGATGACCGTTTCGCCTTCCTTCAGGCCGTCGGTGATGACAGCAATGTCTCCGCTCGACTGGCCGACCTTGACGTAACGAACTGACACCATGCCCTGGCCGTCGACCACGAGCGCGAAAGTGCCGGTCTGGTCCGCCGCCAGCGCTACCTGCGGCGCAACGACCTGCTTGCCCTCGGCGGGTTGCTCGATCAGCACGCGCACGGTCTGGCCATGGGTCAGCTGCCCGCCCGGATTGGCGAATGTGGCGCGAAGAACCTGCCCGTCCGTTCGGCTGTCGACAACATTGTCGATATAGTCGATTGCGCCCGTCTGTGAGTACAGCGACCCATCGGCGAGTTTCAGCCGGACAATCGGCTCCTTCGTCGCCTTGCGCTTCCGGTACTCCAGAACTTCACGCTGACTGACCGAAAATACGACCCGCATCTGATCCTCTTTCACGATCACGGCGAGCGGCCCGTTCGATGGCGACACGATATTGCCCTCGGTAATCGCCGTTCGACCAATCCGCCCGTCGATCGGCGCACGAATATCCGTATAACTCAACGTGATCTTCGCGTCGGAAAGGGCGGCCTCGGCGATCCGCACATTGGCGTCCGCCTTGGCGGACTCCGCCTTGCGCTGATCCACGGTCGCCGCGGTTCCGGCGTTGGTGCGCAGCAGTTCTTGCGCGCGGCCAAGATTGAGCGCTGCGTTCTGGGCGTCCGCCTTTGCGCTGGCCAGCTGAGCCTCTTTCGCGTCGACAGCCGCCTTGAATGGGTCCGGCTCGATCAGATAGAGGGGCTGGCCGGCCTTGACCTTTTCGCCATCCCTGAATTTCGGCGCTTCCAGAAGCCCTGAAACGCGCGCCCGGATTTCGACGCGCTCGACGGCTTCAATCTTGCCAATAAATTCGTTGTCGCGCCCGATTTCGCGAAGCTCGGCGGCCTTCACGATCACGGTCGGTACAGGCGCCGACTGCTGCGCCTGCGCGGTCGAGAGCAACGCCATTGACGCCATTGCAACCAGAAGTTTGAGCCTCATGAACGCCTTCCCAATTCTCGCAACGAGCCTCCCTACTGCAGGCCTATCTCATACGTATTACAGTTGAGGCACGGCGCAAGGCTGGGCACGTCCAAAAGCCATATCATTGAAGCATTTGTTCTGATTCATTTCCTTGGTCTGAGCGGGATGAATCGGATGGATCAGCGCGGCAGGCTTGGGCCGAGAGGTCACGGATAGAGTGTTCTCAAGACCATGGTTTGCCTTACGGCACGCGCCGTCCCTGTGCGTCGATCAGGAGTTCACCATCCTCCTTGGCGAGAGGTCCGCGAGGTAGGCGGTCCAGCAGATCAAGGACGACTTCACTGGGGCGGCAGAGCTTGACGCCCTTGGGGGTGCAGACGATTGGGCGGTTAACGAGAACCGGGTGCTCCAGCATCGCGGCAAGAATGGTTTCATCGCTGATTCCCGGCTCAAGCAAGCCAAGCTCTTCGGCCGGTGATTTCGTAGCGCGTTGCGCGGCGTGAGATTGGCCGCGGCAAAGAGCGCCAGCAGCTGTGGCCGCGTCCAACCCGTCTTGAGATACTCGACGACGTCCGGCTCGTATCCCGCCGCTTTGATGATGGCGAGCACGTTACGCGAGGTTCCGCAGGCGGGATTGTGATGGATGACGACCGGGAACATCAGTGCTTTCCTTCCACCATGCGGGTTCTGACCGCACTGCCGGCCTCGTACCAATCTTTCGAGCGGTTCACGATGGCGACGACCGAGAGCATGACCGGCACTTCGATCAACACGCCGACGACGGTTGCGAGCGCCGCGCCGGACTGAAAGCCGAAAAGGCTGATCGCCGCGGCGACCGCGAGTTCGAAGAAGTTGCTCGCGCCGATCAGCGCCGAGGGACCGGCCACGCAATGGGCTTCGCCTGTCCAGCGGTTGAGCAGATAGGCAAGGCCTGAATTGAAATAGACCTGAATGGTGATGGGCACAGCCAGCATCGCGATGACCAGCGGCTGCGCGATGATCTGCCCGCCCTGAAAAGCAAAGAGCAGCACCAGCGTTGCCAGCAGCGCAACAAGCGACAGCGGCTGGAGAACGGCGAGGAAGCGTGCAAGTGCAGGCTCGCCACCGGTTGCCAGCATCTGCCGGCGCAGAACCTGCGCAATGATGACCGGCACGACAATGTAGAGCACGACCGAGAGGACCAGCGTGTTCCACGGCACGGTGATCGCCGAAAGCCCAAGCAGCAGCCCGACCAATGGCGCGAATGCCAGCACCATGATGACATCGTTCACCGCGACCTGACTGAGGGTGAAGTGTGGCTCGCCCTTGCAGAGGTTCGACCAGACGAACACCATGGCCGTGCAGGGCGCGGCGGCCAGCAGGATCAGCCCGGCGATATAGGAATTGATCTGGTCCGCCGGCAGATAGGGGCGGAATAGCCAAGAGATGAAAATCCACCCTAACAGCGCCATCGAGAATGGCTTCACCGCCCAGTTGATGAATACTGTGACGCCAATACCGCGCCAATGCGCTTTGACACCGGAGAGCGCGGAGAAGTCGATCTTCACCAGCATCGGGATGATCATCAACCAGACGAGCAGGGCAACGGGAAAGTTCACCTGGGCGATTTCCATCGCGCCGATGGCCTGAACGGGCCCCGGCAGGAGATGTCCCAGTGTGATGCCCACGACGATGCAAAGGACGACCCACAAGGTCAGGTAGCGCTCAAATGTCGACATATCCGGTTTCTCGGGTGTGGCGCAGAACTCAGGCGTTGAGCCAAACCGCCAGATCTTCTTCCTTCGGCAGCCCGCCCGCGTGAACCACCTTACCATCGATAACGATGCCAGGGGTCGAGGCGATGCCGTAACCGGCAATCGCCGCATAGTCCGTCACCTTCTCGACGTTGACATCGATGCCAAGGCGCGCGGCTTCGTCGCGCACCATCTGCACCGTAGCCTCGCATCGCTTGCAGCCAGGACCCAATACCTTGACGGTTTTCACTGTTTGTCTCCTTCAGGCGAACACGAAATTGAAGAGGAAGCCGACAGCAAGAATGCCGCTTGCCACAACCGCGACAAACACCGCGATGAGTTTAAGCGTCAGGACCTTCCTCAGGATGACCATTTCGGGAACCGAGAGCGCGATCACGCTCATCATGAAGGCGAGCACGGTGCCGAGCGCCGCCCCTTTTCCAAGCAGCGCCTCGACGACTGGGATGATCCCGGCGGCGTTGGAATACATCGGTATGCCGATCAGAACTGCCGCCGGAACGGACCACCACGTATCCCGCCCCATGATTGAGACGAGCAGTTCAGAGGGCACATATCCATGGATGAAGGCGCCTGCGGCGATACCGGCGATGATCCAGAGCCAGACTTTACCGACAATCTCCTTCACCGCCTCGATCCCAGCCTTGATGCGGTCGACAGCGGTGAGTCGATTGGCCGGCAGGTCGGCTTGGCCGGCGCGCAGGTTGCGCACCCAGTCTTCCAGCCATCCCTCCAGCTTGAGGCGTCCGATGATCCAGCCGGATACGATGGCTACCCCCAATCCAAACGCGAGATAGGTCAATGCCACCTTCCAGCCAAGCAGCGCGAAGAGCAGCCCCAGCGCGACCTCATTGATCATTGGCGCGGCAATCAGGAAGGAGAAGGTCACGCCCAGTGGCACACCGGCTGACACAAAGCCGACAAACAGCGGCACCGCCGAACAGGAGCAGAAGGGCGTGAAGATACCGAGAACCGCCGCAGCAATATTGCCCACGCCTTCAGCCCTGCCGGCAAGCAGAGCTCGGGTTCGTTCCGGAGAGAAAAAGCTCCGGATAACCCCCATGCCGAACACCACGAGGGTCAGCAGCATCAACACCTTCGGGGTGTCGTAGAGGAAGAACTTCACCGCCTCATAGGCGTGGCTCCCCTTGGCCAACGGGAACAACCCCACCGCCCCTTCCGAGAAGGGCGCAAGCTGGCCATAGACCGCAAACCAGATCACAACAAAGGCGGCAACGCCAAGGCACCAGATCCAGGTCGGCCGATGCCGGGATGCGCCACGAAGTGCGGATGTCATGCGGCGCTCCTCTGGCAGCTTGATGTTCCCTCCGACAGCGGCGGATCGTCTGATGCGGCAAGAACGGCATCGACCACGGCCTGCAAGATCGGATCATCAAGGGTGCGACGGCGGTAACGCATCCATTGCGCATCGCGCCGGTCCGAAATCAGCCCGACCTCCTTGAGGCACGCCATATGGCGCGACATGCTCGACTGGCTCACGCCAAGTCTGTCCATGAGTTCGCACAGGCAATGCTCATCGCCTCCCGCAAGCAAGCGCAGGGCCGAGCGGCGGGCCGGATGGGACAGTGCAGATAAGAGCGTATCGAGTTGTGGCATGCAGGGACTAATGCAATGAAATGCATATGCTGTCAATAGCATATGCAAGAGACGACATATCCTGTTCTTCCGTGAAACGGCTACGCCGCATGGTCCATCTCCTTGGTGATGGACCCAACTTACCGATGGCGGGAATTCAGGGGAGCACGTAACGGTCAACCATCATTCTTTTGGGCAAATTCTTTCAAGAACCTGCAATTGCGTCGCCTAAGCCACAACAGTGCCCGAGCTAAGGAAAATGCCGTTCGCATTGCGGAACTGGCTTGCCCTCAGCAGGAAGTCTTGGGAGAAATTGCCCATGTCCCAGTTCGAGATGCAGATCCGCGCCATCGCGCGTCAATATGAGATCCTATCAAAGGGGGACGGCCAGAAGGCGAACGTCGTAGCTGAGGCGATCTTGCGCTGTGTTGAGAACGGATATTGGCAACCAAACGACAAGATGCCCGCGGAACTGTCGCTGGCGAAAGCTTTGCCGGTCTCTTTGGGCACCATACAGGCGGCCTATCGGATGCTGACGGCCGAGGGGGTTGTCGCGCGCCGCCGCAAGGACGGTACCCGCCTCACCTCGCAAGTCGATGTCAATTCCTTGAACTGGCACCTGCGATTTTCCGATATGGAAACGGGCGCATCACTTACATGTCGGAGCACTGTGTTTTCGATCACCAAGACCCACGATTCCGGGGGCTGGAGCAAATTTCTCCCTGATGTTGCAGAGTTCACCTGCATCGCAAGACGCTGGTCCATCGGCGAACGCTTTCAGGTGCTCAGCAGGCTCTATATATCAGCCGAGTTTTACGAGCCCTTGGCCGAGTTGGGTATGAATGCCCTCAATGATATCAGTTTGCGTGCGGTCTTCAGCGATACACTGAGGATCCCGACGCTGCGAGCGACCCATAGCATCTCGTTTAGGCCGCCCACCGAGGAGGAGGTCGCTGTTCTCGCGGTCATGACCGACAGGCCCCTCATGGTGCTGGAGGCCTGCGGCTATACCTACCGGGATCAACCGTTCTCCTATCAGGTGTTTTCCATGCCGACGGAGTTGCGCAATGTTCGCCTGATGGTCTGAGCACGTCCGATGGCAAGCCGCATTCAACGGATCACATAGATCGGGCTGGACCAGGCAACGTGCCCATCCTCGGTGCGCACCCGCACCCAGACTGGCGTATCCCCTGCATGCTTCAGCCAAACGCGATGGGAAACAGTCATTTCCGTTGCGTCCAGTCGGTCGGGCAATCGTTGCACCGAAATGGCGCGGTCAAGACCACCGGCATCCAGCACGCACGCCTCGACCCCGAGCTGTTTCAGGTCGAAAGATCCGGTCACCACGTTGGTGGCAATGTTCGCCGCGCCCTGAAGCCTGTCTAGTGCTGCATCGAAGCCAACAAAATTGCCGGTGGTAACCGTTTCAAAGCGGATCCTGCCAGGGCCATCGTGAACAAGCGGCCGCTCCGGGTTCCACCAGTTGATGGGTGTGATCTGAGCCACGGCTGCATCGGAAAATGTCACCGTGCCGGTCCATTTGGTCTGGCGCCCGCGTCCGCGATACTCCGCCCCGTTGCAGAGGATGCGAAGCCGATTGCCCAGATCGTCACGCGTGTAGCTTCGAAACGTCGCCGCGATGTCACTTGCGGTGAACAGGTCGATCGAGAGGATTGGCGAACCAGCCGAGACGCTGATGTTCACCGTTGCTGCCTCTGCCGACGTTCGCGCAATCTCGCCCATCTCTGCCCGACTGCTGGCGCCATGCGGGCCGGCGCCAGTGGCAGGATCAGTATGAAAGATCTCGGCCGGCGCATCGAAAGCAAGGTGAAGGTCCAGGTGCAGCCGGGAGCCGGTGGTGCCGTAGTGGTTTCTCCTGCGAATGGCATTGAACAGGCCATCCCTGTCGAGCGCGGCGGCCCGGAAGCAGGTCAGCCCTCCCAGGGCGCCAAAACTTGCCGCGCCGGGATAACTGGCGCCGGGGCGGCCCTTGTGCCCGTCGCTATTGCAAACGACGCCGACGCGATACCCGAGGCGGAAACTGTCATGGAGCATCCATTCGAAAGTGCCCCAGTCGGAATGAAGCTCGACAGCTACCCGGAGCCGCGGGTCATGAGCCGCCGCAAGGTTCGCAGGGCGGCCACCGACATGGGCGAACAGCACGCAGTCCTCTTTCGCAAGAGCGGCATAGAGCGCCGGCAGATCATTGGCGTCTGTCTGCAGGCGGTGCCTGTTCTCGATCATGGCGTGCGACGATCGAATAATCGGCCTGTCCTCATCCCGGAAAAAGACGTTGTGATCGCCCCCAACAGCGGTGTTGGCTGACCATTCGTACCCGGGAAAGGTCACGAAATGGCCATCGTCGTTGAACGCGCGCGTCGTGGTGTTGATCTCGTCCCAGAAGGCATCCTTGATCTGGAAGTCATTGGCTTGATGCGCACAGGCATCAACAAAGGCGATGTCCCGGGCGAAGGTGAAGTATTCCTCAATGGAATTGATCCCGACCGTTTCACCGCTCTGCCCGTGCAAGTCTGCCCAGAAGGTCTGATCGGTATCGCCGATCGACAACGGCACGCCCTCGGCAAGCTTCGCGCCAGCGGCGTCGAAGAGCGAAAATCGATAGGTGCCTGGCACATCAATCCGCTGTTCGATCCGATGAGATCGAGCGCCCGGCCTCCAGTCGATCCGCACTGCCGGGATCGATGCGGGCCCCGTTGACTGAAGAACCAACGGCCCTTTGACAGCATCGGAAGCATTGCCCCATCGATCTTCGCCAACGATGCCCACGGCAATCGTGGCCCCAACCCTCCGGGCAGTGGGATTGATCACTTTCCAGCGCACAGGCGGGCCTGGCAGCACGGGAATGGTGACCCGGTCTTCGAGGGGAACGAAAAAGCCCGTGGCGCAGGGATCGACCGAAACGCGAAGTTCAAACGCGCTCTCGCAGAACGTTTGCATTCGAAATCCCGGCGAACCCTGCGAACGATCGCCAAATGTGACGTAGATCTCATCTCCCGGCTTGAGCGCGCCGCCCACGACCTCGAAGCGCACAGTTTTATCCCAGGGCCGAAGCCCGTGATTTTCGCAATGGACCGCAATGCGCACGCCGGTCGAGCTTTTCGCACTGATGTAATTTGCGGCCCCGGGGTCATGGGACTGCAGTGCACCGCCGTCATAGGTGAACCGCAGGGATACCCGAAAGCCGCCGGTGTCATCGAAGCCGAAACGCCCGACAATGAGCGTCAGGCTGATCTCTTGCCAGCTTCTGACCTCGCAAGGGGCGCTGCTGGCGTTTGTCACTCGTGCATAGTCCGACGTGGCGCGGCCGGGTTGCACCACCGGCCAGACGTCGCCCATCAGATCGTCTGAGATCATCGCGGCCTTCCTCGGCTCCCTTGAATTTTTCCGCAGCCCCGAAATACGGATTGCAATGATTAACTACATAGTTATTAATTGCCCTGCAAGCCCGGTTGAGGAGTCGGAATGCAAGCTCTTGTCGCGACCGACATCCGGAAGGCCTTCGGTTCCCTCGAGGTGCTGCGGGGGGTTTCGCTGCGAGCCAACAAGGGTGACGTGATTGCGATCATTGGCGGCTCCGGTTCCGGCAAGAGCACGTTCCTGCGTTGCCTTAATCTTCTCGAGACGCCGGATGCGGGCAGCCTATGGCTGAACGGCCTCGCTCTGGATTTCAGCCGAAGCGCGCCATCAAACGGTGTCGCGCCGAAGGCCAAGGCGGAGCTGCGTCGCCGGCTTGGCATGGTCTTCCAGAGCTTCAACCTCTGGACCCATATGAGTGCCCTCGACAACATCATCGCTGGCCCCATCCACGTCCTCGGCCATGAAAAGAAGGAGGCTCGGGCGGCAGGGCTCGAATTGCTCGACAGGGTAGGCCTGGCTGACAAGGCCGGAGCATTTCCGGCGCAACTCTCAGGCGGACAGCAACAACGCGTGGCGATCGCACGGGCGCTGGCCATGCGGCCCGAGGCCCTTCTGTTCGACGAGCCGACATCGGCACTCGACCCCGAGCTTGTCGGAGAAGTGCTGAAAGTCATTCAAGGCCTTGCCGCCGAAGGCCGCACGATGATCCTTGTAACCCACGAGATGGCCTTCGCCCGCGACGTGGCAACGCATGTGATGTTCTTCCACGACGGGCGTGTCGAGGAGGAAGGCAAACCAAGCCTGATCTTCAGCGATCCGGGGAGCGAGCGCTGTCGTTCGTTCCTCAAGAAGTTCCTGTAAACGGAGGTGAGACATGAAAACCGGACTGAAACACCTGGTTCTTGCAATTCCCCTGTGCTTCATGGGCACGGCTCATGCGCAGACGCCAGTGGTCAAGATCGCCACGGAAGGCGCTTATGCGCCCTACAACTTCAAGGATGCCAGTGGAAAGCTGGTCGGCTTCGAGATCGACCTCGCCGCCGAACTTTGCAAGCGCGCCACCTTGACGTGCGAAGTGCATGAACAGGCATGGGACGGCATCCTGCCGAGCCTCATGGCGAACAAGTATGACGCGGTCATGGCTGCGATGAATATCACCGACAAGCGCGAGGCCGTGATCAGCTTCAGCCGCCCCTACGTGAAGACGCCGATCCGCTTCGTCACAACCAAGAAAGGGACGGGCGCGGATTACGTTTCGTCCGTCACTGCGATCACCCTAGAAGATGTTGATGCGGCCGAGGTCGCCGAAATCGGCAAATTGGCCAAGTTGCTGGCCGGCAAGACCATCGGCGTGCAGGCAGCAACTGCGCATGAAGCCTTCGTCAAGGAGTATATGAAGGGTGCGACCATCAAGTCCTACGACAAGATGGACAACATGATCCTCGATCTCACGGCGGGACGGATCGACGTGGGCTACACCTCAGTCACTTTCCTTGCGCCAATTCTCAAGAAGACGCCTGATCTGGTTGAATTCGGCCCGCCGATGACGGGTGGTGCTCTAGGTCGCGGCGTGGCTGTCGGTGTGCGGAAAGCCGACACCGAACTGCAAAAGAAGTTCACAACAGCGATCGAGGCCATGCTCGCGGATGGTTCGCTCTCTGCGCTCGCTGTGAAATGGTTCGGACTCGACATTTCGGCCAAGTGACACGGGGAGGCCCCGGAGGGGAACCTGGATGGATCTTGGCATTCTGACCTGGGGTGATACCGGTTGGGGCGATGAACTGGCCCGTGGCGTGCTGACGACCGTAGCGATCGCCACGGCGGCCTATCTCGTCGGCACGCTCCTTGGCATTCTCCTCGCGACGATGAAACTCTCGCGCTCGCCGGCGCTGAATGTGCCGGCGACCATCTACACCACAACAATGCGAGGCATGCCGGAGATGCTGGTGATCTACCTCGTCTTCTTCGGCGGCGGCGCCCTGAGCACCTGGATTGCGTCCAGCGTCCTCGGCATTCGCGGAGTGTTTGATCTACCGTCTTTCGCCGTGGGCGTCGTCTGCATCGCGCTGTCCGTCGCCGCCTATGCCTGTGAAGTGATCCGGGGGGCGGTGCTGGCGGTTCCGGGTGGCCAGATCGAGGCGGCAGAAGCGGTCGGCATGTCGCGGCGACAACGAAACCGCCTGATCATCGCCCCGCAAGCCTTCAGGATCGCGCTGCCCGGTATGACCAATGTCTGGCAATTTGCCCTGAAGGACACGGCACTTGTGTCGATCATCGGCGTAACCGAAGTCATGCGCACGGCCTCAATCGGCTCGGATGCAACCAAGCAGCCCTTCACCTTCTACTTCGTCGCTCTGATGATTTTCATCACAATCGCCTACCTGTCACAGCGCCTGTTCGTTCGGCTCCAACATTCCGCTGATCGGGGCGTACGATGGGGGGCCTAGATTTCCTCACCTTTTTCGGCGATGCCCTGTCGCAACTGTCTGCCGGCATTCCGCGGACAATGGCGCTCGCCGGCACATCGCTCGTCGTCGGGTTCGTTTTGGCAATAGGTGTGGCAGGGGGATTACTCTCGCGGGAAGTCGTGCCACGGAGCATAGCCAATGGCTATGTCTATATCTTCCGGTCGAGCCCACTGCTCGTGCAGATCTTCTTGATCTATTATGGTTCGGGACAGTTTCGCGGCTTCTTTGATGCGATTGGCCTCTGGGGCCTGTTTCGCGAGGCGTGGTTCTGCGCCATTCTCGCGCTTGCGTTGAACACCTGTGCCTACCAGGCCGTGCTGATCGCCGGTGGATTGCGGGCTGTACCCTGGGGGCAGATCGAAGCGGCACAAGCGGTCGGGATGTCGCGATACAGGGTTTTTGTAACGGTCGCCTTTCCCCAAGCGCTTCGTCACGCCCTGCCGGCTTATTCTAACGAGGTGGTCCTTATGATCAAGGCCACGGCGCTGGCATCAACGATCACCATTCTCGAAATCACCGGCCTTGCCAAACAGATGGCATCCGAAACCTATCGCCCTTTCGAGGTCTTTGTCGCGGCCGGCCTCATTTACATCAGCATCAACGGCGCCATCGTGACCGGGTTCATGCAACTCGAACGATACTTGCGCCAGAATGCGACGCTGAGGACTTGAGCGCGAGATCAACCGGTCAGATACCCGGGGAAGGGCCGTTCCCGAAAAGGACGTTCATGCCACCTCGGCCCGCAGCAGCATGCCGAAGAGGTCGCGTGGGTCGTCCGGATCGGCCAAAAGGTCCAGCTCGTCGAACAGCCCCGTACGGCCGATCTCGCCGGCCAGCCAGCACAGCGCCGAGAAATCCTCGATCGCGAAGCCGACCGAGTCGAACAGCGTGATCTGGCTGGGGTCGCGCCGGCCCCGCTCCTCGCCGGCGATGACCCGCCAAAGCTCGGTGACCGGGTGATCGGCAGCCAGCTGCTGGATCTCGCCTTCGATCCGCGTTTGCGGCGGATACTCAACGAAGATGTCGGACCGCTTGAGGATATCGGCATGCAGCTCGGTCTTGCCCGGGCAGTCGCCGCCGACGGCGTTGATGTGGACGCCGGCCCCGACCATGTTGTCGGTCAGGATCGTCGCGTTCGCCCTGTCGGCCGTGACGGTCGTGATGATCTCGGCGCCCATAACCGCGGCCTCGGCCGAGCGGCAGATCTCGATCGTAAAGCCAAAGCGGGCGAGGTTGCGGGCGCAGCGGCTGCTTGCCGCCGGATCGATGTCGAACAGGCGCAGCCGATCGATGCCGAGCAGCGCCTTGAAGGCGAGCGCCTGGAACTCCGACTGGGCGCCATTGCCGATCAGCGCCATGGTCCTCGCGCCAGGTGGCGCCAGATGCCGCGCCGCAACGGCTGACGTCGCCGCCGTCCGCAGCGCGGTGAGGATCGTCATCTCCGTGAGGAGCAACGGGTAGCCGGTGTCGACATCGGCCAGTACACCGAAGGCCGTCACGGTCTGGCGCCCGTCCCGCGTGTTCTTCGGATGGCCGTTGACGTATTTGAACGCGTATTGTCCGCCATCGCTGGTGGGCATCAGTTCGATGACGCCATCCGTGCTGTGGCTCGCCAGGCGGGGCGTCTTGTCGAAGTGCTCCCAGCGCCGGAAGTCGGCCTCGATGCGCGCGGCCAGTTCGGTCAGCACCTGCTCGATGCCGCGCTTCAGGATGAGCTTCATCATGCCGTCGACGCTGACGAAGCGGACAATGTTAAGTTTGCGATTGTCCATCTCAGAAGCTCCGGGTCGGACGATCCAGCACAGAGCGCCCCATCAGGCTGGCGGCCAGATCAACCATCAGCCGCGCGGTACGGCCACGCTCGTCGAGGAAGGGATTGAGTTCGACCAGATCCAGACTTGTGACGCGGCCGCAGTCATGCAGCATCTCCATGATGAGATGCGCCTCACGGAAGGTCGCCCCGCCCGGAACCGTGGTACCGACACCCGGCGCAATCTCCGGATCGAGAAAATCGACATCGAGGCTGACATGGAGGCAGCCCCCCTCCCTGACGACCTCCTCGAGAAAATCCCGCAACAGGGTCGCCACGCCGTTCTCGTCGATCGCCCGCATGTCATGCACGCGGATGCCGGTCTGGGCGAGCAGGAGGCGTTCGGCCGGATCAACGCTGCGCAGCCCCATCATGCAGATCCGGGCCGGGTCCAGCGGCGTCTCTAGCGGCGGGAAATGCCCCGCGAAGCCGGGCAACCCCAGCGCATAGGCCATGGGGACGCCATGGAGATTGCCGCTGGTCGTCGTGTCGAGCGTATGGAGGTCCGGATGGGCATCGAGCCAGAGCACGAACAGCTTGCGCCCGCTCTCGGCGGCGTGCCGGGCATGGCCGGACAGGGTGCCGGCCGCGAGGCTGTGATCCCCGCCAAGCACGATCGGCAGACCCTCGCGATGGGCTGTCAGGACCGCGTCGGCCAGCATCGCCGTCCAGCTCGCGATTTCCGGCAGGGACCGGATCGCGGCATTCGGATGCGGGGCGCCGGGCCGGATCTGCGGCATCAGATTGCCGCGATCGCGCACCGCATAGCCGAGGCTCTCGAGAGCCGGCCCTATGCCGGCGGCACGAAAGGCACTGGGGCCCATGTCACAGCCGAGCCGGCCGGTTCCATCCTGAACCGGAGCGCCAATCAAAATGCAGGTCTTGTCGGTCATCACGCAGCCTCCCGCCGAGGAAGGCTAGGTGACGCTGATGGCGGAATGAAGCAGGAAAATTGCCTTATTGTTCAGCTTAACTTATCATTTTGAAACACAATTATGACGATTTGGATGATCATGGACGACTTGGACCAACGGCTGATTACCCTGCTCCGCCATGACGGCCGGCGCAGCGTCTCCGACCTTGCGCTGGCCTTGAAGGTATCGCGTGCAACGGTCCGGGCCCGGATGCAGCGGCTCGCGCAAAGCGGCGAGGTGATCGGCTACACGGTGGTTTTGAAAGCGGATGTCGTCTCGGCGCCTGTCCGCGGCATTACACTGATCGAGGTCGAGGGGCGCACCAAGGACAGGGTCGTCAATGCGCTCAGCGGTTTTGCGGAGATCACGGCGATCCACACCACCAGCGGCAAATGGGACCTGGTCGCCGAGTTGAGCACCGACAGCTTGACCGCGCTCGACGGCCTGCTTCACCGCATCCGGCTGATCGCGGGGATCGGTGCATCAGAAACGCATCTGCTTCTGGCAACCCCCCGCAGCAGTCAGGCGCGCCTCTCCAGTGGTTAGGGTAAGCAGGCGACTGCTTGAAAGCGTGAGTGGCAGGAGTGCCAGCTTTCTTGGCTTCTGATCTCGACAGATCGCTTCAAGCAATGCGAACCGGTCTGTTGAAGTGCGAACCCGTTCTTACGAGGTTCGGCCAGAAAAAGTGACATGTTCCGACTTCCAGGATCAGAAGCGATGTGGAAATTGGTGCCTAAATCCCCGACCTTTTCGGCCCTCTGAGAACGCGTCTTCGGAACCATCGCCGCTAAGTCCCGGACACTTCGGGAACACACGCCTCAATTAAATTATTGATGTAATTGAATAAGATAGAAGGCATCCGACATCGATATCAAACCACGCTCGTGTGGTTCGACAGCGCTTCTTCCAGAAGACTCCGACAAAAACTGCAGACATCGACTCTGCGTAGCAGATGCATACGTCCTGACCAATATGTTGCTCAGAACGGCGTTTTTACTGCTTCTGTAGGCTGTACGTGTATAAATCCAATTGGATCTACTGATCCGAAGGCGGCTTGGGTCGCTCGATGATTTCGTGATGAAGTACGATCTGAGCCGGCGTGTTTTGCATCGACAGCGCCTGGACGATAGCAGCGCCGAAAGCGTCGTAGGGGATGCGTACCGAACTGAGTTCCGGTGCCAGCCATTCATTCATCGGTGAATCGTCAAAGCCAATCATGCGCGGCACGGCTGGGCGCCCTGCTTCCCTCCAGGCTCTTGCCGCGCCGAAAGCGATCAAGTCGCTCGTGCCGATGACGAGGTCTGGAGCCAGCCCCATGGCAAGCAGCTGCTGGGCAGCTTGCAGGCCGATGTTCAGATGATCGCCCGCGTTCGGCGACAGGACCAGGTGATCTTGGATCGGCGCGCCAGCTGCAGCGAAGCCAAAGAGGATGCCCGCGACGCGATCGCGCGTGGCTGATGACGTCTTCGGTGCGTGGATGAGTGCGGTGTTCTGCAGGCCTAGCTTGATCGCCCATCGTGCGACATCTTCACCCGCCTGCCGGTTGTCAATGCCGATGAAAGAGCCGGCGGCGCCTGTAGGGTTTCGCCGGTTGACGAACACAACCGGCGTTGTCGAACCTTGCAGACGCCGCAGCGTCGGGCTTTCCACCGCGCCTAGCAAGACGATGGCGCGGGCCTGTTGCGCCAGCATCTCCCGAAGGTATTCATCCTGAAGGTCAGGCTGGTCGTGCGTATCGCAGAGAACCATCACAAGGCCGCTTCTACGCAAGGCAGTTTCCGCGGAAGCAGCAATTGCCGCCATTGCCGGGTTGGAGAGGTTCGCGGCCAGCACCGCAACCAAACGGCTGGTGCGCTGCCTCAGGTCACGCCCCGCGCTGGTGGTGCGATACTCCAGCGTGGCGATCGCCTTGCGCACGCGTTCCACCGTTTCGGCCGATGCCTTGTTCGCCACGCCGTTCACCACGCGCGAGACGGTGGCAATCGAAACGCCCGCAAGCGCTGCGACATCCTTGATTGAACTCGACTGGGCTGTTCGTTTCGTCACGCAGCTTGAAGTTTTTCGTGTTGATGATAGGGTTGCAATAAGGAAAACGTTTTCCTTCGTTTTCCCTGAAAGTCAAGAACCGGCAATCCGGCATATCTCAGCCTAGGGAGGAACAGATGAGCATCCTACGTACACTTGCATGTGCCGCCTTTGCGGCCGTTGTCTCCGCTCTGCCGGCGAAGGCGCAACAACTGACTGTTTGGCATGATCTCGGCGACAATGGGATCAAATGGTTTGAGGCGCTGTCAGCGGAGTTCGCCAAGACGAAGCCGGGCGTTACTGTACGTTCGCAGAGCTTCCCGACCGACCAGTGGTTTGGCCGTGTCATCAGCGCGTTGAACACGGATACTGCGCCGGATCTGATCTTCAACAATTACGAGCGCGTCATCCGCATCCAGAACCAGACCAGCAAGGTGATGGATCTGAAGGCAATGACCGCTGCGATTGGCGATAAGGCCTTCCTGTCTGAAGACGATATGCGAGTCGCGACCTTTAAGGGCCGCCAGATCATCATCCCGATCCAGCGCGTTCAGATGGCGCTGGGTGTACGCAAGAGCTGGCTCGACAAGAATGGCGGCAAATTCCCGAACACATGGGAAGAGGTGAAGACGCTCGCTGCTGCTTTCCGCGACAAGGATCCAGACGGGAACGGCCAAGCCGATACGTTCGGTTTGGCGCTACAGGCCGCCAAGCCCCGCGATCTCATCCATATGCTCGATCTCTTCATTTTCGGCTCCGGTCTCCGCCACACGCTGATCGACCCCGAGGGCAAGATCACCATCGACCAGCCGGCGCATGCGCAGGTGCTGGAGGAGTTCCTGAAGACCTACTCGAGCTACAAGTTTGTCTCGCCCGACACGATCAATCACTCCTTCGCGGAGATGTATCAGATCATCGAAGGTGGCCGCGGCGGCATGTTCCGCGTCGGCGACTGGAACGTGCGCAAGTGGGACGGGCCACAGGTGTTGAATGGCGACTTCGTTTCGGGACCCTGGCCGAAGTTCGCGGCAGATCGTCCGAACGCTGTCGTGATCGGTGGCATGCGCGGTGTCGCGATCCCGGAGAATTCCCCGAATAAGGCTTTGGCTCAGGAGTTCGCGGCCTTCATGCTGACGAAAGCTGCGCAGCAGGCCTCGCTTGAAAACATTGGTGCCGGCGTGCGCAAGGATCTCGACGTCTCGAAACTTTCGGAGCGTTCACAGTACTTCGCCAAGGCCGAACACCGGCTGGTCGCTTATGATTTCCCCGAATCGATCCACACCTTCTATCCGGAACTCGAAGCTGCCTTCCATCGCAAGCTCCTCTCCGGCATTGCCAATCCTCCAGCTGACTGGAAGGCCTTCATTGCCGAAACGGCGAAGGAGATGCGTGACCTCGCGGCCAAGTTGAAGGGCTGATCCCGCTGCACGAAAATCCGCCGGCGAGAAATCGCCGGCGGCCCGCCAAACAGGACACGCGCCGATGATGGATGCTCTCGGGGGCCTGTCGCGTGACAGGGTATTCTATCTCTTTGTCGCCCCCTTCGCCGCACTCACGATCCTGTTCGGCGTCTGGCCGATCCTCTTGTCGATCCAGGTTTCGTTCACGGCGTCGGCGACCGCCCTCAGGCCAAATCCAACCTATGTCGGGCTGGCCAACTATATCGCCGTTCTCGCTGATCCGATCTTCCTCGCGTCGCTATCGCGGACGCTGCTTTACACCGTGCTGTCCGTTATCGCGAACCTCGCCTTCGCACTCGGCTTTGCCATCCTGTTCGACTCGTCACTACTCAAGCACGGCAATCTCTTCTTCCGTTTGGCCATCTTCCTGCCCGTCGTGACGCCGGATGTTGCGGGC
This sequence comes from Beijerinckiaceae bacterium, assembly GCA_035437025.1. GTDB lineage: Bacteria > Pseudomonadota > Alphaproteobacteria > Rhizobiales > Beijerinckiaceae > JAIUNP01. The sequence continues at coordinate 61,954 of DAOMXN010000001.1, forward strand.
TATGTCGTCTGGCGTTGGCTGTATGATCGCTCGTTCGGCGCGATCAATGCCGCTTTGAAAATGCTAGGGCTTCCGGCCTTCGGTGGCCTCTCCAGCGTGGACACCGCGATGCTGTCGATCCTCATCGCTGAGCTTTGGCATCACGCCGGCTTCTACATGATCATCTTCCTTGCCAACCTCTCGATCCGCGACCGGGCGCTGGAGGAAGCCGCGCATATCGACGGTGCCACCACGTGGCAGCGCTGGTGGCATGTGATCCTGCCGCAGCTTCGGCCGGCACTCGTCATCAACATTGTCTACGCGCTGATCCAGTTCCTCAAGACCTTTACCGTCGTCGTCGTGATGACCAAGGGCGGTCCGAACGATCAGACGAACTTCGTGAGCTACTACGCCTACCAGTTGTTCGACCAGGCGCGATACGGCGAGGCAACGGCAATGGCGACCATCCTCTTCGCTATCGTGATCGGGCTTTCGCTGACGGCCTACCGGATAGGCGACAGGGAGCCAGGCAAATGAGCGATGACATTCGCCCCAACCGCCTGCTGCAGATCGGTGCCTATGCCGTTGCGATCCTCACAAGTGTGCTGTTCCTCTATCCCTATTGGTGGATGCTTGTGTCGGCTTTTCGTCCGACGCGGGCGATCATGTCCGCGCCCTTGCGCCCATGGCCGGAGACACTGAGCTTTCAGATTTTCTCGGAGATCGGCCGGATCGGCGGGGTGAATCTGTCGACTTATGCGGTCAATTCGCTGGCAATCACAACGCTTTCGACGATCCTGGGCATCATCGTCACCGCGCTCGGAGCCTATGCTCTCGTCCGGAGGCCGAAGGCGCCCGGCTTCGCGCTCGTGCGCTACGGGTTTCTCATCACGATCATGTACCCCTACATGCTGCTCGTGATCCCGGTTTATCTCGTGATGTTCAAGTTGGGGCTGCTCGGCAGCTATGCCGGCATCATCCTCTTCCTCGCGCTGGGTCCGCTGCAATTCTTCCTGTTCGAGCAGTTCTTTCGAAAAATCCCGAACGAGGTGATCGAGGCTGCCGTGATTGATGGCGCCAGTGAATGGCAGATCCTGACGCGCGTCGTCCTACCGATGGCGATGCCGATCACCGCAACGGTTGCGCTCATCACATTCCTGCTCAACTGGGCGCAATGGTTCCCGATCATGGTGATTTCGCGGTCTCCTGACACGTACACCCTGCCAGTCGCGTTGTTGTCCATGAATAGCGAACTCGGCGCCAACTTTCAGGGGATCATGGCGCTGGCTGTGCTGATCACTCTGCCCGTTGCGGCGCTGTTCCTGCTGGCGCAAAAACGGGTGATGGAAGGCATGGCAGCGGGCGCGGTGAAAGGATGACGCGATGCTGAAGACGATCGACAGCCGCGAGAAGCTCGCGATCGGGATTGATAATGCCCGCGCAGCCACACTCGATTGGCTCAAGGCGATGCAAGCCGCGGGCAAGCCGAAGGGCTGCATGCGGATCAGTGCGGTGCATGACGCCGACCGCTGGCCAGGCATCCTGCTGCCTGGAACATATAACGGTATCATGTGTCTCGACCTGCTAGGCGGCCTCGCGGACTGGTCTGCGGACGAACGTGCTGCTCTCGGAGCATGGCTTGAAGCGAGCCGTCTCCCTGATGGGCGTTTCAGGGTCGAGGGCATGCACGAGGCCGACGTCTTCAAGAAGCCAAGCATTGACGAAACCTGGCGCTACATCGATTTCCACGTCACCAACTACACGCTCGGCGCGATCGAGGCGCTCGCACCGGACCGCCGGCCGATCCTTGAGTTCGCCAAGGACTACCTGGACGAAAAGACGCTGGGCCATTGGCTGAGCCTGCGCGACCTGCGTGACCCCTGGCAGGAGGGCAACAACATCGTCAATCTGGCCAGCTTTCTGCTGCTTCTGCGCCAGCATGGCAGCGGACATCAGGGCGGCTCCACGTGGCAAGCTGAAGTGGATCGCGCGCTGGAGCAGCTTTTCGCGTGGCATGACCGCTTGCGGGAGCCGACAACCGGCTTCTGGGGTGTTGGCCAGCTCAGCGACACGACGCAACTGCTCCACGCCTTTGCGGGATCGATGCACAATTTCCATATCTGGTATCACGAGAATCGTGCGCTGGAGGGGCAGGATCGTGCGGTCGACTATTGCCTGTCGTTGCCGCAGCGCATCGACAGTGCCTGTATTGATGTCGACGCCGTCGACGTGCTCGTGCACGGATGGCGACTGACCGATCATCGCCGCAACGACATTGAGGCGTGGCTCGCGGCGCTTCTGCCAAAGCTGCTTGCATTCCAGAATCCCGATGGCGGCTTTTGCGATGTGCGCAGCGGTGTCCGTCGACAGGACGGCTGGGTGAACGGCTACGAGGAGCCGCAAGGCCATTCCAACACCTTTGCCACCTGGTTCCGTTGGATCGCCATTGCCATGATTGCGGACGTACTCTGGCCGGGGCGCTGGAACTGGAAGTTTCGTCGCATGATAGGCATCGGGTACCGGACCGCAAACTGGACTGCGGCGGCATGACTGCCCATCCGGCGGACGACCCTTTCGCACATCTGCACGATGAGGACTATGCGCGGCCGTTTGAGCAGCGCATGGCAACTTCGAAAACGCTCGTGACGCTGGCGGGCCGCAAGACCATTTCGCTGGACGGCCAATGGCGCATGACTCTCGATCTCTTCGATGAAGGACTGCGGCAGCGTTGGTTTGCACTCGACGAGATGCCGCCTTCGCAATGGGCGACACCGCGCGACTACGAGATCGAGGCCGGAGAGCTTGTGCCGGTGCCATCCTGCTGGAACGTACTCAAACCGGAATGGACCTACTTTGAAGGTGCTGCGTGGTACACGCGCTGGTTCGATTGGCAGCCGGGCGAGGCGGATGAGCGAACCATCCTGTCGTTCGGCGCGGCGAACTACGCGGCGCTCGTGTTCCTCAATGGCGCGCATGTTGGCGGGCATCGCGGCGGCTCGACACCCTTTTGCATCGAAGTCTCGGCGCACCTCAATCCCGGTCGCAACCGCCTGCAGGTCTATGTCGAGAATCGCCGCCGGCCTGACCGGGTACCAATGCACCATATCGATTGGTTCAACTATGGCGGGTTGTATCGGGAGGTTGCGATCGCGCGCCTGCCACAGGTCTTCATCCGCCGCGCCAGCGCCATCCTGCTGCAGGATCGCAAGAGCATTCGCTTCGACATCGCGCTCAGCGATCCCATCGAAGGAGAGGCGCGGGTGAGCATCGCCGAGCTCGCACTTGACGTGACCCTGCCGGTGAAAGGCGGCGTGGGCAGCGTCGTGATCCCTGCATCGCCAGAACTCTGGTCAACGGAATCGCCAAGGCTTTACGATGTGCGGTTTGCGTTCGCGAACGACGTGGTGACAGAGCGCATCGGTTTCCGGACCATTGCCACGCGAGGCACAGATATCCTGCTCAACGGGAGCGTTATCTGGCTGAAGGGCGTTTGCGTTCACGAGGATGATCTTGAACGAGGCAAGGTCTCCTCCGAAGCGGACATCCGCCGCCGTTTCCGACATGCGAAAGAGCTTGGCTGCAATTTTCTCAGGCTCGCACACTATCCCCATCACGACCTGGTCGCCTGCATTGCTGACGAGGAGGGCTTGCTGCTCTGGTCCGAGATCCCGGTGTATTGGGCAATCGATTTTGCCAATCCCGACACACTCGCGGATGCGCGTAACCAGCTTTCCGAGCTCATCCTCCGGGACATCAACCGCGCAAGCGTCATCATCTGGGGCGTGGGAAATGAAAACGCAGACACGGATGCCCGGCTTGCCTTCATGGGCGAGTTGGCTGCAACAGCAAAGCAGCTTGACCCTTCTCGGCTGACATCGGCCGCCTGCCTCATCAACCGCGAACACTTCATGATCGAGGATCGGCTTGCCGGTCATCTCGATGTGATCGGCCTCAACGAGTATTTTGGCTGGTACGAGCCGGACTTTTCCGGACTGGACCGGCTCCTTGCCAATTCGAACCCAGACAGGCCCGTGATCATCAGCGAGACCGGCGCGGATGCAGCGCCCGGACATCGCGGGGCGGGGCGGATGCTTTTTTCCGAGGACTGGCAAGCCGAGTTTTACCGCCAGCAATTCCAGCGCATTGCAGCGACACCCTTCGTCGCGGGGATTGCCGCCTGGTTGTTGTACGACTTCCGCACCGAGCGGCGGCAAACCGGGTTTCAGCAAGGCTTCAATCGGAAGGGTCTGATTGAAACTGACAAATCGACAAAGAAGCTGGCATTTGACGCCCTGGCGGACTGCTACCGCCGTAAGGGACCGTCGTCGTAGTGGCCTGGGATCCGGCCACATGCGTGCGCGTTCTGGCTGCCGGTTGCCTGCCCTAGGGCGATCGCTGTCTGGCATGTCGAGGCCAGCCCCCTGCCGACTGCCGGTTTGCCGACCGAGTGGATCGCCGCAAGAGGTGGGAACAGGTCTCTCAACATGCGAACCCGTTCTCGTGTCGTTCAGCCTGAAAAAAGTGACATATTCCGACTTCCAGGCCCAGAATTGGCGTGGAATTTGGGGGTCTAAACGCCCGATTTTTCAGCCCTGTGAGAACGCGTTTTCGGGGCCATCACCGCTAAGCCCCGGACACTTCGGGGCTATATATTTCAACTAAGTCATTAATATCATTAGATAAAATAGGTGGTGCCCCTAGCCGGAATCGAACCAGCACTCCTTGCGGAAACCGATTTTGAGTCGGTCGCGTCTACCAGTTCCGCCATAGGGGCATCGCCAAGGATGGCGTCCCCGGCGAAGCAGGCGGACTATAGCCACCGTTCGTCCCGGGTCAACGCATTGTCGGGCTCCGCGTCCCAGCCATGAACAGAGGGTCTTGCAGCGGATTGCGGCTTTACCTCGCGCGGCCGGGCCTGTATCCGAACGCTATGCTCAGACGTCTCTACGATTGGACCATCTCGCTCGCGGAATCTCCTCGCGCCACGGTTGCGCTTGGCGCGGTCTCGTTTGCCGAAAGCTCCTTCTTCCCGGTTCCGCCGGATGTGATGCTGGTGCCGATGTCGCTGGCGAAGCCAAAAAAGGCTTTGTTCTACGCCATGCTCTGCACCATCACCTCGGTCGCGGGCGGCATCCTGGGCTACGCCATCGGCGCGCTGCTCTACGACACGCTCGGCAAGTGGATCGTCGAACTCTACGGCATGACCGACAAGCTCGAGCATTTCCGGGACATGTACCGGCAGTACGGCGCCTGGATCATTCTGATCAAGGGGCTGACGCCCATCCCCTACAAGCTGGTGACGATCGCCAGCGGCCTTGCCGGCTACGATTTCCTGATGTTCGTCGTGCTGTCGCTGATCACGCGCGGCGCGCGGTTCTACCTTCTGGCCGGAATCCTGAACTACTTCGGCGAACCCATCCGCAAGTTCATCGAGGCCAACCTCACGTTAATGGCAACGCTGGTCATCGCGGCGGTGCTCGGCGGCTTCTACGTGGTGAAGTTCCTGTTTTAGGCGGATCGCATGCGCGTCGTTACGGTGCGAGCAGACGTCCTCTGGCTGGGCCTCGCGGGTGCCCTCGCGACGGCGGCTCTGCTGGGCGCGTGGATCTTCGAATTGGGATTGGGCTATCTGCCCTGCAAGCTCTGTCTCTGGCAACGCTGGCCGTATTACATCGGGCTGCCGCTGGCGCTGCTCGGGCTGTTCATGGCCTGGAGCGGCGCGGACCGGCGAGTGGTGCTGGTGCTTGGCAGCCTGTTTGCCCTGGTTATGCTCGCGGGCGCGGCGCTTGGCGTCTACCACGCCGGCGCGGAATGGAAATTCTGGCCGGGACCAACGGACTGCGGCGGGCGCATCGGCGCCATGCCGGGCTCGGTCGATGACTTTCGCAAGAGCCTCACGACGGCCCGGGTGGTCCGCTGCGACGAAGCTGCGCTGCGTGTTCTCGGGCTGTCGTTTCCAGGCTGGAACGTTCTGGTTTCCGTTGCCTGTGTGGCCGCCACCATGCTGGGGCTTCGCCGCATCCCCTGACCGGCGATCACGGCTCCAGTTCGCTGTCCCAGTAGAGATAGTCCATCCAGCTCTGGTGCAGGTAGTTCGGCGGAAACAGCCGCCCATTGGCGTGCAGGTGCTGAAGCGAAGGCTGAAACGGTGCTTGCCGCGGCCACATCTCGATGTCCATCGGCAACCGGTCACCCTTCTTTAGATTGCAGGGAGAACAGGCGGCGACGACATTTTCCCAGACCGTCAGACCGCCTTTCGAACGGGGAATGACATGATCAAACGTCAGCTCTTCGCGCGAGCCGCAATACTGGCAGGAAAACCGGTCGCGCAGGAAGACATTGAATCGGGTGAAGGCCGGCGCGCGCGACGGCTTCACATAGGTCTTGAGGCAGACCACCGAGGGCAAGCGCACCTCGAAGGACGGGCTGCGCACGACCCGGTCATATTCCGAGACGATATGGACGCGGTCGAGAAACACCGCCTTGAGCGCGTCCTGCCAGGACCAGAGCGACAGGGGATAGTAGCTCAACGGGCGGTAGTCCGCGTTGAGCACGAGGGCCGGACAGGCGTCCGGCGAAACGGCAGGCGGGACGTGAACCGTCAAACCCTCGTCTCCTCGGTCGAATCGGCGAGATCCGAAGCCAGACCATCATCTAAGCGCCTCGTGACGCGCTTGTGAAGGTGGTAGCGTCACGCGAAACCGACGCATGGACCGTCCCGTAGAGCTGTCCGATCCGCCGCAGAACCGCAGCAAGAGGCTAGGCGTGGCCAGCCCTGCCGCCCCCCTCCTCGAACGCCACTCCGGCCTCGCCGAAGTTGCGCCACACCACCCGCGCCGCGACACGGCGCCCCTTGCACGGCATGACGAGCGTGAACCGGTTCACAACGCTTGCGGTATTGTGGAACGCGATGCGCGCTCCGCCCGTCGAGAGGTCGCGAACAATGCAGTTCATCGTGCCGAGCGGATACGGCTGTTCGATCCGCGCACCGATGTAGGTTTTCAGGCGGGCCTGCTGACGTGCATCCTGCATGGCTATCAGTCCTTCTGACTGAAGCATGCGCACCCATCGCCCATTCGTCCAGAATAACCCAAAATTAACCTGAACGCATCGACGCCGACCACCGGTCTCAACGGGTGGGAACCGGTTTCTCCCCGCGATAGTCGTAGAAGCCGCGCTTCGTCTTCTTGCCGAGCCAGCCCGCCTCGACGTATTTCACCAGCAGCGGACAGGGACGATACTTCGAATCCGACAGTCCGTCGTGCAGGACCTGCATGATGGCGAGGCAGGTATCGAGTCCAATGAAATCCGCCAGCTCCAGCGGCCCCATGCGATGGTTCGCTCCGAGCTTCATCGCCGTATCGATGGCTTCGACTGACCCGACGCCCTCGTAGAGCGTGTAGACGGCCTCGTTGATCATCGGGATCAGGATGCGGTTGACGATGAAGGCCGGGAAATCCTCCGACACGGTGATCGTCTTGCCGAGCGTCGTGACGAACGCCTTGGCCGCCCGGAACGTGGTGTCATCCGTGGCGATGCCGCGAATGAGCTCGACCAGCTGCATGACCGGCACCGGATTCATGAAATGGATGCCGATGAACCGCTCCGGACGCTCCGTGGTCGAGGCCAGGCGCGTGATCGAGATCGACGATGTGTTCGAGGCCATGATCGCCTCGGGCTTCATCGTCCGGCTCAGATCCTGGAAGATCCTGCGCTTTACGGACTCGTTCTCGCTCGCCGCCTCGATCACCAGATCGCAGGAGGAAAGATCGGCCAGCGTCGCAGCCGGCGCGATGCGATCAAGCGCCGCCTTCTTGTCGGCGTCCGAGACGACGCTCTTCTGAACCTGGCGGGACAGGTTGCCGTTGATGGTCGCAAGACCGCTGTTGATGCGGTCTTCGCTGACATCATGCAGCGCGACGCCATAGCCGGCCAGCGCCGCGACATGGGCGATGCCGCTGCCCATCTGGCCCGCGCCGACGATGCCGATCTTCCGGATCTCGAATGTCATGCCCTGCCCCGCTGACGGTCCATTGCGCCGTCGATAAGAAGAAAGGCCGCCGCGCCCTCGCGCAACGGCCCTGAGTGTCACCCCTTGATCTTGGCGAGTTCCGCTTCAAGCGCGGGCATCACCTGAAACAGGTCGCCGACAAGTCCATAGTCGGCGACCTGGAAGATCGGCGCGTCGGCATCCTTGTTGATGGCGACGATCACCTTGGAATCCTTCATGCCGGCCAGATGCTGGATCGCGCCGGATATGCCGACGGCGACATAGAGCTCCGGCGCCACGACCTTGCCGGTCTGACCGACCTGCCAGTCGTTCGGCGCGTAGCCGGCATCCACCGCGGCGCGTGAGGCGCCAACGGCGGCGCCGAGCCTGTCGGCGACCGGCTCGATATACGTCTTGAAATTCTCGGAGGACGCCAGCGCGCGGCCGCCGGAGACGATGATCTTCGCCGAGGCCAGTTCCGGCCGGTCCGACTTGGACAGCGCGTCGCCCTTGAAGGTCGAGACGCCCGGATCGGCCGCGGCAGCGACCGCCTCGACCGCCGCCGAACCGCCGCCCGCAGCCGCCTGGAACGAGGCGGTCTGCACGGTGACGACCTTCTTGGCATCGTTCGATTTCACCGTCTGGATGGCGTTGCCGGCGTAGATCGGGCGCTCGAACGTGTCCGCCGAGATGACCTTGGTCACGGCCGAGATGAGCATCACGTCGAGCAGGGCTGCCACGCGCGGCGCGATGTTGCGCCCGTTCGCCGTCGCAGGCGCGACAATGGCGCCGTAGCCGCCGGCAAGGCCCGCGACCAGAGCTGCCGCAGGTTCCGCCAGCATGTTCGCATAGGCGTCGGCATCGGCGACCAGGACCTTCTCGACGCCGGCGAGGCCGGCCGCCGCCTTGGCCGCACCGCCGCAGTTCTTGCCGGCCACGAGCACATGCACCGGCGCGCCCATAGCAGCGGCGGCTCTCAGCGTCTTGGCGGTCGCGTCTTTGATCGAGACGTTGTCGTGTTCGGCGATCACAAGGGTGGCCATGGTCAGAACACTCCCGCTTCGTTCTTGAGTTTGCCGACGAGCTCGGCCACATCCGCGACCTTGACGCCCGCCTTGCGCGTGGCCGGTTCGCTGGTCTTGAGCACGCTCAGGCGCGGCGCGATGTCGACGCCGAGCGCCTCCGGCGTGGTCTCGTCGAGCGGCTTCTTCTTCGCCTTCATGATGTTGGGAAGCGAAGCGTAGCGCGGCTCGTTCAGGCGCAGGTCTGTCGTCAGCACGGCCGGCAGCTTGAGCGAGACCGTCTGCAGGCCGCCGTCAACTTCGCGCGTCACGTCAACGGACCCGTCGCCGATCGTCGCCTTGGAGGCGAAGGTGCCCTGCGACCAGCCGAGCAGCGCCGCCAGCATCTGGCCCGTGGCGTTGGTGTCGTCGTCGATCGCCTGCTTGCCGCAGATCACCAGGCCCGGGGCCTCCGTGCCGACGACAGCCTTAAGAAGTTTAGCCACCGCCAGCGGCTCCACGGCCTGATCCGTCTTCACCAGAATGCCGCGGTCCGCGCCCATGGCGAGACCGGTGCGGATCGTCTCCTGCGCCTGCGCAGGCCCGACCGACACCAGCACAACCTCGCTGGCCTTTCCGGCCTCCTTCATGCGCAGCGCCTCCTCGACGGCGATTTCGTCGAAGGGATTCATGCTCATCTTGACATTGGCAAGATCAACGCCGGATCCATCCGGTTTGACGCGGATTTTGACGTTGTAGTCCACGACCCGTTTCACGGGCACAAGAATCTTCATGGTTCGCTCACTCCCGGCGGCAAGCTTTCGCGCGCTACATTCTGGCTTCTGCGGGCCGTGACCCTAGCGGCGGCGAATCGCAAGGTCAACGGATTATGCTGCATCGCAATAAATGGTTCAGGTGATATGTGTCCGACGCCGCAACACCGGCCGAGCGGGCAGCATGTCCTTGCGGAACGGGATGACGAGGACCGCTCCCGCGATCAGGCCGACGACATGCGCGATCCAGGCGACGGAGCGGTTGGGATCGAAGACGGCATGGCCAACCTGAAGGGCGAACCAGCCGAGGATGAACCAGAACGCGGGGATGCGCACCGGGATGATGTTCAGGAACAGCCCGAAAACGCGCACATTCGGATGCAGCAGCAGATAACCGCCCAGCACGCCTGAAACCGCGCCCGAGGCCCCGACCAGCGGCGCCTGCGAGGTGCTTGCCGTCAGCGCATAGACCAGCCCCGCGATGATCCCGGTCAGCAGATAGAAGACCGCGAAGCGCGCGTGCCCCATCTCGTCCTCGACATTGTCGGCGAAAACCCAGAGAAACAGCATGTTGCCGGCGAGGTGGACCAGGTTCCCGTGCAGGAACAGATGCGTTACCGGGGTAAGCCAGGCCGGCGCGTGCACGATGCGGGGGTCCAGCACATCCGTGCCGAACACGACGCTCGGTATGAGCCCGAACCCGAGTGAAACCTGGGGTTCAAGCCGCACCAGAAAGTCGCTCTGGAACAGCACGAAGATGGCGCAGGTCACGCCGATGATGCCCCACGTCACCCACGGCGAGGCCAGGCGGCGCAGCGGTTCCCCGTCATTGATCGGCAGAAACATGGCTGCCCCCTCCCGGCTCATTCTGGCAGGTCATCGGACACGCGCAAGGGGACCCGCACCCGCCCTACCGGTTTTGGCCTGGCGTCCAGAGCACGTCCGCCCGGCCTTCGTCGTTCACGATGCGCGCGGCGACGAACAGGAAATCGGACAGACGGTTGATGTAGTGCAGGGCGGGCGTGCCGACGGTCTCGCCGGGTTGGCGCGCCAGCGTCACCATGGCGCGCTCGGCCCGGCGGGCAACGGTACGAGCC
>DAOMXN010000002.1:0-56022 GCA_035437025.1 Beijerinckiaceae bacterium
CAGGCGCAGGCTCCCGCGCCTGCACCCGTCGGCAACTCGCGGCTTGCCGAGGTCCAGCGCCGCGGAACCGTGCGCATCGGCACGACGGGCGACTTCAACCCGATGTCGTTCCGCAATCCCGGATCGAACGAGTACGTCGGGTTCGACATCGAGGCCATGACCCAGTTCGCAGCCGACCTCGGCGTGAAGATCGAGTGGGTCCCCACGGAATGGGCCACGATCGTTGCCGGCATCGCCGCGAACCGCTTCGACATCTTCTCCGGCGCCTCGGTCAGCATGGGGCGGGCGAAGACGGCTGCCTTCAGTGTGCCCTATCTGGAAGCCGGCACGGTGCCGCTGTCGCTCAAGACCAACGCCGGTCGGTTCAAGACCTGGGAATCGATCAACGCCGCCGGGGTCAAGGTCGCGGTCAGCATGGGAACCGTTTTCAACGATCAGGCCAAGGCGCATTTCCCGCAGGCGACCATCGTGGCCGTCCAGGCCCCGGCCACCGGGTTCCAGGAAGTCCTGGCCGGACGCGCCGACGTCACCATCACGAGCAATGTCGAGGCCTCGACGCTGATCAAGCGCTTCGATCAGCTGGCGATCAACGTGCCTGGCGCGGAGATGCGCAACAAGCGTCCGTTCGCCTATGTCATGCCGCTGGATGACGTTAGCTGGCTCAACTACGTCAACACCTGGGTGACGTTGAAGCGCATCGAGGGCTACTTCGCGGCCCTGGAGAAGAAGTGGCTGCCTTCAGCGTGAAAACGACGATCTCGCGCGCGGCAACGGCTGGCCTCGTTCTGGCCGCTGCCCTCGCGCTGGGCGGGTGTTCCGGCACGACCTATTCGTGGGGTTGGCATGTCGTGTCGCCGCTGGATCAGCGCGGCCTGAACAACCTGATCTTTCTCGCGTCGGGGGTCTGGGCCAGCCTGCTGATCGCGCTCGTCTCCATTGTCTTTTCGGTGGGGATCGGCCTTGCGGTTGGCATCGCGGCGCTCTCGAAACAGCCCTGGCTGCGCACCGTCAATCGCCTTTACGTCGAGATCTTCCGCGCAGTGCCGCTGCTGGTCCTGCTGTTGTGGGTCTACTACGGTCTTCCGGTGGTCGCCGGCATCCAGTTCGGTGTCTTCGCCGCCGGCGTCATATCGCTGGCGCTGTCCGACTCGGCTTTCGAGGCCGAAATCTTCCGCGCGGGCATCCAGTCGATCCCGAAGGGGCAATGGGAAGCTGGGCGCAGCATTGGCCTCACGTCGTGGCAGGTCATGCGCCTGGTTGTCCTGCCGCAGGCGATCCGGCGCATTCTGCCGGCGCTCGGCAACCAGTTCGTCTACGTTCTGAAGATGTCGTCGCTGATCTCGGTTATCGGCTATCAGGAGCTGACGCGCCGCGCCAACGAGCTGACTTTGATCGAGTACCGTCCGCTGGAAATCTACACGCTGCTCGTGCTCGAGTATCTGGCGCTCATCCTTGTGGTGTCATGGCTTGTCCGCAAGCTGGAACAGCGCATGGCCGCGGGCGATCACGGCAGCTAGGTGGCTCAGGCAGCACGGCAGAACGCATCGAAATCGGCGCTGAGGTCCTGCACGGCAAGTTTCAGCAGTTCCTCCCCGGCCGCGCGCGTAGCGAGCGCCGAATGCGAGATCACGCGTCCGTCCGGGAACCTGGCCCGATAGTCGGCGGCATCGTGATAGTTGTCGCCAGCGTGCACGATGAGGTCCTCGCCGACCGTTATCGGCGGAGGCCGGTCGAAGGGGGCGATGACGTCGGGATGCGTCGCCATGGTCAGTGCGACTTCCGAAGGCGTGACGTGAAACCCCTCCTGCGCTCCGTAGAGCGATTTGCGCAGTGCATCCGCTGCCGGCATTTCCCACCAGCTCTTGAGACGGCATTGCACCGAAGCCAATCCCTCACCGCCGGCAAGAGACCGGGCGGCATGGTACTCCTGGATGCCGCAGCGCAGCGGGGCAAGATTTCCGCCGTGACCATTGAGGAAATACAGCCGCCGGAACCCGGTGGCGGCGAGCGAGGCGACGATGTCGTGGACCATTGCCGCGAGGGTGGAAGGGCGTAGCGTGACCGTGCCGGGAAATGCCAGATGGAACTGCGACATCCCGTAGCTCAGGGTCGGGGCGACGACGATTCCATGCTCTTCGCCGCAGCGCCGCGCGATGGCTTGCGCGCACAGATGATCCGTGCCGATCAGGCCGTCGGGGCCATGCTGCTCCGTGGCGCCGACCGGGATCAGGATGCCCTGCCGGCGCGTGAGGTAGTCGGCCACCGCCGGGGAGGTCATCAGTTCGAGGCGCATGATGCTTCCGATGCGATGCTGTGGCAGGATCACGCAGTGATGGCACACACACCGACCCATGACGAGCCCCCATGCACCTCATCCAACTTGCTGTCTCGCTTTCCAGTTTCAAGGTCCGGGCAGCCCTGAAGCTCAAGGGCCTCGACCTGCCGCTGGAGGACCCGCCCGGGGGAACCTACCGCTCCGAAGCCTTCCGCGCGGTCAATCCGGCAGGGACGATTCCGACGCTGGTCGACGGAGATTTCTGGCTGGCCGAAAGCGATGCGATCATCGACTACCTCGATGACGTCGGCGCGGGACGGCCGTTGCGGCCGACGGAGTTCAGGGCGGCTGCGCGCGCGCGCATGGTCTCGCGCTGGGTCGACTTCCGGATCGATCCCCAGCTGCGCCGGCTTTTCCCGCATGTTGCGCCGGATGCACGGGACGAAGCCGAGGTGCGCCGCGTGGATGAGGCCCTGGCCATGGGCCTGGAATTGATCAGCCGGGGACTCGATGCGGAAGGACCGTTCGCCTGCGGCCGACAGCCGAGCGTCGCCGACTGCGGGCTTCTGGCCTGCATGATCTGGCTGGACGCGATGAAGGCGCCATTGTCATTGCGCGCCGAAGCTGACGGCCGGCTGGCGGGCGTCATTGCCGCTCTTGAGGCCGTCCCGGCCCTGACGAGCGAAGCGGCCGCGTACCGCGCACTGGCTGCCGAATGGGTGCGCGCACGCAGCCATCGCGCGCGATGACAGGCGGCCGGCAGGTTCCAACGCACCGCGCGCATCCCCGCGACGATTTTCATCTTTCCAGCCCAGCCCGAGCCAGCGTAGTCTTCCATGAAAGCGAATGCAGCGCTGTGCCTGGGGCCAGACGCTGCAAGATAAGGGGAGACGCTGATGGCGCGACGCATCGTCGATATTTCGGTTCCGCTGGAGGCCGGCATTGCTTCCGATCCGCCGGGGCTGGAACCGAAGATCGAGTACATGACCCACAAGGAGAGCATTCCGGGCATCCTGGCCTTCTTTCCCGGTCTCAGGCCGGAACAGTTGCCGGATGGAGAAGGGTGGGCGGCGGAGCGCTGCCAGATTTCCACGCACAACGGCACGCACATGGACGCGCCCTACCACTACGCCACGACGCAGGACGGCGGGAAACGCGCGCAGCGCATTGATGAAATTCCGCTCGACTGGTGTTTGCAGCCCGGTGTGAAGCTGGATTTCCGCCATCTTCCGAATGGCCATGTCGTGTCGGCTGCGGAGATCGAGGCGGAGTTGAAGCGCATCGGGCATACGTTGAAGCCGCTCGACATCGTGCTGTGCAATACCGCCGCGGGCGCGCGCTACGGGCAACCGGACTATGTGCCGACGGGGTGCGGTTTCGGGCGGGAGGCGACGCTCTACCTGACCTCGCGCGGCGTGCGGGTGGTTGGCACCGACGCCTGGTCCTGGGACGCGCCGTTTGGCTACACGGCCCAGCGCTTCGCGAAAGAGGGCGACCCCTCGATCATCTGGGAAGGCCACAAGTCGGGCCGCGAGATCGGCTATTGCCAGATCGAGAAGCTGGCTAACCTCGACCAGCTTCCATCGTCCGGGTTTATGGTTTCGTGCTTCCCGGTCAAGGTGAAGGCGGCGTCGGGTGGCTGGTGCCGCGCCGTGGCGATATTCGACGCGTGAGGACATTGGCATGAAGCTCGCGACTTTCGTCCGCAAGGATGGTTCTCCCGCCGTTGGCGTTGTTGACACGGAGCGCGGCCAGATCCTCGATCTGGCGCTCGCCGCAAGGCAGTCCGGCATGCCCGAACGGCATTTCGCCTCCATGCTGGCGCTGATCGATGCCGGCAGCGATGGCCTGGCAGAGGCGCGTCGACTGGCCAAGACCTGGCCGGCCGCCTACGTCTCGCTCAAGGGCGCGAAACTGCTGGCACCGTTGCCAGAGCCGCGCCAGATGCGCGACTGCATGGTCTTCGAGGAGCACGTGGCCAACGCCTACAAGCGTGCATCGGAGCGCACCGGCCGGCCGCTCGCCCCAATCCCGCAGGTCTGGTATGACCAACCCATCTACTACAAGGCCAATCGCTTCGCGGTCTGCGGGCCGGACATCGACGTTACCTGGCCGCGCTATTCGCAGGTCATGGACTTCGAACTCGAAATGGCCTGCGTGATCGGCAAGCGCGGCAAGGACATCCAACCGGACCACGCCCACGAACACATCTTCGGCTTCACGATCTTCAATGACCTGTCAGCGCGCGATGCGCAGATGGTGGAAATGGCGGCCATGCTCGGGCCTGCCAAGGGCAAGGACTTCGACAACGCGAATGTCCTCGGTCCGTGGATCGTCACACCGGACGAGATCGGCGATCCGCATGCCCTGACGATGGAGGCGCGCGTCAACGGTGAGCGCTGGGGTGGGGGAACCTCGGCGGCCATGCATCATCGTTGGCCGGCGATCCTGGCGCATGTCTCGAAAGGCGAGACGATCTACGCCGGCGAGGTGATCTGCTCGGGAACGGTCGGCACCGGTTGCGGACTGGAACTCGGCCGGCAGTTGCAGGACGGCGATGTGGTCGAGCTGGAAATCGAGAAGATCGGCGTACTCAAGACCCGCGTGCTGCGACCGAAGTAGGGTAGGCGCTACTTCGTCAGCGCCTCGTAGACGCCGTCCCAGTCCTTGGGCGGTGGCAGCGTGCGGAACAGCGCGATGCGTTCGGCCAGCATGGTGAGATAGCCATCAAGGCCGAAAGAGGCGGCCCGCGCGCGGAATTCCGCGATGCACGCCTCCGCTTCGGCCCAATCCTGTCGGCGATACGCGGAGAGCGCCCGGTTGCAGCCGGTTGCCGCCACGAGGTAGTCCGGTCGTTCCAGAAGGTCCGGCCCGCCGATCAGGGCACAGATCCGCTCGGGCATCGTCTTGCCCTTCACCCGGATGAGATCGAGCTCGATGACGGCGAACCGGCCGGTCAGGGCGCTGGCCGTTGCGTCTCCCAGGATGATGCTGACGCCGTATCCCTTCGTTTGCCCTTCCAGCCTGGAAGCGAGGTTGACGGTGTCGCCGAGCGCGGAATAGTCAAACCGACGCGATGAGCCCATGTTGCCGACGACGCAATCGCCGGTGTTGATACCGATGCCGATACTGAGGTCGGGCAGGGCGCGCCCGTCACGCGTGGCGGATGCCTGCGCCCGCGCATTGACCTCCGTCATCGCATTCTGCATGGCCAGCGCCGCCCTTGCGGCGTGCGCCGGGTGATCCGGCACATCGAGCGGCGCGTTCCAGAACGCCATCACCGCATCGCCCATGTACTTGTCGATCGTGCCCTGTTCGGCAACAATCGCGTTGGTCAGCGGCGTCAGCAGCGTGTTCATCAGCGCGATCAGGCCCTGCGGATCGTGCTTGTAGGATTCCGACAGGCTGGTGAACCCGCGCACATCCGAGAACAGAACCGTGAGGGGCCGCCTTTCGCCGCCGAGGCTCAGCTTGCTCGGGTCCTTGGCCAGGGCCTCGACCATCCCCGGCGCGAGGTAGTGTGAGAAGGCAGAGCGGATTTGCTGACGCTGCATTTCCTCGCGGCGGTAGTTGACGAAAGCCAGCACCAGAAACGCTGCGCCGCTGGTGAACAGGGGAAACAGCGGATCGAGCAGCAGCCCATGATTGGCGAACAGCCACCACGATCCGCCGCCGATGATCGCCGCGCCGACGGCGCCCAACAAGAGGGTCGGCAAAGCGCCGAGCAGGGGCAAGAGGCTGATCACCAGTGCGGAACTTGTGACCGCCGCCACGATCTCGGCGCCGATGGCGTAGTGCGGGCGCGTGAGCTGGTGCTTGCCCAGGATCGATTCCAGCGCCTGCGCATGAATCTCGACGCCGGGCATGACCGGATCGACAGGGGTCGGTCTCAGGTCGAACAGCCCGACCGCGGAGGTTCCGATCAACGCGAGATGACCGGCAAGGCGGCCGGGTGGAACCTTCCCCTCGAGAACATCCGCGGCCGAGACGAAGCGCTGCGGCGCATGCGGTGTGAAATGCAGCCAGAGATGGCCGGTACGGTCCGTGGGGATTTCAACGCCGGCGACGACGACGGACTTGACGCCGACGTCGTCGCGTTTGACCGCGAAGGCATCCTGTCCGGTCGCGACACGCAGCGTCTCGATGCTGAGCGCCGGTTGCAGGCGCCCGCCGACAATGGCGGTCAGCGGCACACGCCGCACCACGCCATCCGGATCGGGCAGAATCGAGAACAGGCCGCGCCCCGTCGCCGCCTGTTCGAGTGCCGGCACATTGGTCAGCCAGGCCGGATACTGGGCAAGCCATGGCCTAGGGTCGCCACCGATCGTGGCGACCGGCGTCTCCGGAACCGCGCCAAGATCGCGCTGCTCGCCCGCCAGATGCGTGCCGGACTGGCCAACGACGACGCGCGCGCCCTGAAAGGCCCGCGCCAGCACGGAGTCGTTGTCGGGAAGGCCGGCAAGTTCGGCGCGTGCTGCATCGCTGAGGCCTGCGACGGTCTTTGCGTAGCTCTCCGGAGACATGCGGTCCGGCTCTGCAAACACGATATCGAAGGCGATGGCGGCGACGCCCTGCGCCTTGAGCCTTTCGACGAGTTCAGCGACCCGCGTGCGCGCCCATGGCCACTGGCCGACCCGGGTCAGGCTTTTCTCGTCGATGTCAATGATGGCAACCGGTGCCGGCTTGTAGGCGCGCGGCTTCAGCTTCTGGTAGTTGTCGAAGACGCGATGGCGCGCAACTTCGGTAATGACGGGATCATAGATGCGCAGCCACACAAGTCCGGCCACGACCAGAAACGCGAGCATGCGCCCTGATGTGAGGATTCTCGCGATACGGCGGACAAATGGCACCCCGGCACCATGCCTCAGAGGAACTGGGCGATGATTTCGCCTCGGAACGACGATGAGCTGTCGTCAAGCAGAACGGCGATGTTGTCGTTCGTCCCGGTTGCGACGCCGTTCAGGTCGCCGATCCACTGCCAGGCATAGCCTGATCCCGTTCCGTCCAGGTCGACTTCGAGACTGCCGTTGAGCACGCGTACGAAATCGTCCAGCGAACCGCTTCCGATCGCGCCGGCGGCGACCGGAACCCAGATCGCATCCTCGCCTTCGGTGTAGTCCAGCGCCGACGCGCCGTTCATCGTATCCATCTGGAACACGAAGACGTCGCGCCCCGCGCCGCCGGTCATTTCCTCGGCGAAGGCCAACTCGGTGATGAAGATGTCGTCGCCGGTGTTGCCAGCCATGACGGTGAGGTCGTCGCTGTCCTGGAACGTCATGTCGGCATAGCCGCTGAGCGCGCCATGGGCATCGGACACCCTGTAGGTGATGATTTCCGGCCCCGTGATCAACGGCTGTTGCACAAACTCAAGATAGCCCGGCCCAAAGGTCGGATTGGCCGGCGTGCTGGTCGCCGAATTCAGGAACACCGAGTTCGCGTCGTCGACGTCCGTGTCGTTGAACTGGATGGCGGAATAGGGGATCTGGATGGTTGTGCCGATATAGCTGTTGAAGCCGAACACGGTTTCGCCGTTGGCCACCGGCGCGTCGTTCACCGCCGTAACCACAACGTTCATCACGGCGCTGGCCGACTCTGTATCCGTGACTGTGCCAGTCGTCAGAACGGCGGTATCGGTGACATTAGCCGTGACTGTGAGGGTGAACGTGCCGTTCCAGTTCGCCGGCGGGGTCATCTCCAGCGCGATGGTTGAAAGCGCGTTCACATCGCCGCCGTCGATAATCCAGCGCGCGGAATTGCCCGGATCGACCGCGCCCTTGTTGAACGTCGCACCAACGGGAAAGCCGGTCAGCG
The DNA here is from genome assembly GCA_035437025.1 of Beijerinckiaceae bacterium. Classification (GTDB taxonomy): domain Bacteria; phylum Pseudomonadota; class Alphaproteobacteria; order Rhizobiales; family Beijerinckiaceae; genus JAIUNP01. Next base: position 8,087 of record DAOMXN010000002.1, read on the forward strand.
CCACTTCGATGGTTTCCGAGCCGTCCGTGTCCGGCGTCGAGAATTGCATCGTGCCGAGGTTGATGGCGGTGTCCTCGGGGCCGGTGGGCGTGAGGGCGTAGAGGCGTTGTGCGACTTCGGTGCTGCCGGAAATCACGGTATCCCACGGGATGACGATGGTCCCGTTGTTCAATTGGGCGAGCGAGGTCTCATTCAGGTTGGGGGACTGATAGTCGAGCGTTGTTGTATTGACGACGAACTCAGAGCCAACCATGACACCGTTTGAACTGAACCGCTGGCCTATTACGCCATAGTCGCTACCATCCTGTCCGAAAGATGCCCATGTCACGAGGAATCCGCCGTCCGCTAGCGCCGTCACTGACGGGGCCATTTGATCATTCACGGTCGTCGTGTTGATAGCAAATTCAGAAGTGATTGCCGTTCCGGAGGCATTCAAAATTTTTCCAAATATGCCGTTCTGGTCACTATCTTGACTCTGGCTTTGCCAAACCACGATGATGTTTGTGCTGTTTAATTCCGCCGCAGTCACCTTCATCTGGTGGCCGGCGAAGGTCGAGTTGATGTTAATTTCTCCTGTTAGTGCCGTTGGAGTAGAACTATAAAAACGTCCAAACACATCGAAAGAATTAGCGCCGGCTTGATTGTAAGACTCCCAGAATACCGCAAAGCCTCCACCGGTCTGCGCAACAACAACCGGATTCTGCTGCTCTGCGGCGGTGTAGGTGTTAACTGGCAACTCACCGTTTACAATTGCGCCGGACGCGTTAAATTTCTGAACGTAGACGCCAGTCAGGCTGCCATCGTTGTTTTCTGAGTTCCATGCCACGACAAACCCGCCCCCGTCCAGCGCCGCGACGGAGGTCTCGGTCTGTGCGTTGGCGTAAGTGGTGTTTAGTTGGAATTCGGCAGTGACGGGATTCCCGGTTGAATCAAAGATGCGTCCGATAACGGCCTGTCCGCTTCCGTCCTGTCCGTCTGAAGTCCAAGTAAGGACAAAGCCGCCGCCCGGCTGTGCGGCGACCGAAGGCCGGTACTGATCGCCGGTCGTATAGGAATTTGCGATGATCTCGTTGGTCAGGGCGTTACCAGAGGCATCATAGATTCGGAAAATTACAGCCGTTGCCGAGCCGTCTAGGCCGCTGCCGTCCTGCCAGGCGATGACATAGCCGCCTCCTTCGAGCGCAGCGACTGCGGAATAATACTGCGAATGCGTGGTTGTGGTGTTCACCAAACCTGCCGCGCCAACCGCAAGTGGCGTCGGCGCGAGCGCATCCAGCACAATCGTCGGCGCGTCGGCCACCGGGGCGATGTCGATCGTGATGTTCGCGAATGACGTAACGCCGGCCCCGTCCCGCAGCGTGTAGCCGAACTGGCCCTGCCCGGAGAAATGCGCGGTCGGGTTGATGTTGGCGCCCCCGCCGGAAAAGGCGATGGAGCCGCCGGAAATCGCGGTCAGGCTATAGAGCTGCTTGGTGTCGTTGATGTCCGGGTCGATGTCGTTGGCGAAGAGCGTCGTCCGCAGGATGGTCGCGAGCGTGTCCTCGGTGCCGGAAACGATGTCGTTCACCGCCGTCGGCGCGTCGTTCAGGCCGTCGATCGCGATAACGACGTTCGACGCAGCCGTAGCGCCGTGATTGTCCGACACGGTCAGGCCGAAGGAGGCGAGGAGCTGCTCGCCCGGCAACAGGCCCTGGACCGAAGCGGACAGGTTGTTGAGCGTGAAGACCCAGTTGCCGGCATCGTTGATCGACAGCGTGCCCAGCGCGTTCGTCGCGGAGCCGCTGCCCGTGAAGGCGACGCCATTGACATGCGTCACGCTCAGGGTGTCCGGGATATCGATGTCGCTGTCGTTGATGAGCGCGCTGCCGGACGTACTCACGTCGTCTTCAATGATGCTGCCGCTGTCATCGGCCGCCACCGGCGCGTCATTCGCGCCATTGATGGTGATGTCGAGGTAGGCGTTGGTGATGCCGCCGTTGCCGTCAGCAAGGTAGTAGTAAAACGTCTCGGTGACGAACTGGCCGACAGCGAGGATCGACAGGTCCCAGATGTTCTTCGGCGTCGAGACGTAAGAGCCGTTCGCGTAGAAATCGGTGATGGAATAGTAGCCGGTGATGGTGATCGGCGTCACGCCGCCGGAGGGCATGGGCGTCGTGTCCACGGCCGTGACCAGCAGAACGTCGCCGTTGTCATAGTCGACATCGTTGGCGAGCAGGTTGCCTGTGGCCGCCACGGCGGCGCCGATGCCGGCGGCTGTCGACGCGTTCGTGTCGTCGATGCCGATGGGCATGTCGTTCTGGCCCTGCAGCGCGACGGTCAACTCGCCGGTGGTCTGGCCGCCTTCCGGGTCCGCGACGACGTAGTAGAAGGTTTCGCTGCCGACATCGCGCACGCTCAGCGCACGGTTTGCCGGCCCGCTGTTGGGCACGAAGACGAAGTCCCCGGTGGTGCTTTGCACCGTCAGGGTCCCACGGATGCCGTGCACGACGATGGGGCTGTTCGGAACGATGCCATTGACCGAGGCAATCCGGAACGGTCCGAGGGAATCGATGTCGGTGTCGTTGGACAGCAGATTGCCGTAGGCATTGACGCCGGGATCGTCTCCCGGCGCTGTCCCCGCGAAATAGTCACTGCGCGCGACAGGGTTGTCGTTCGAACCCGTGATGACCAGTTGCCCGCTGGTCGAGGCGACATAGGTGCCGTTCGAGGCACTGTAGGAGATCGACAGCGTCAGGGACTGGCCGTTGTTCAGATATTTGAACTGCGCCGGATCAATCGCGAGCGTCGTGCCGAACAGGAACGCCGCGACCGACCCGCCGTTGGAGGCGGTGACCTGTATCTGAGATATTGTCAGTCCGAATTGGCCCTGCGCCAGATCGAAAAACACGATCTGGCCGTTCTCCGTCACCGATCCGCCGTTCAGGGGGTTGAGCAAGAACGGCCCCCCGATCGCGTCCAGCACGATGGGGTCAGGCACGGTGAGGCCGATGGAGACGAATTCGGATGGCTTGTCCGCCCCTTCCGCATCAACGCCGGCGAACTGGACGGCGGTCGGTGCCTTCGGCGCCTTGTCCAGCGCGGCCAGATCGATGGCCTGCCGATCCGAGTCGGTCATTGCAACATCGATGTTCCCGACCAGTGGATTCAGCGGCACAAGCTGCGTTCGGTCGTCCGGTTGGGGCGCCGGCTGCTGCGGATCAATGGCCGGCGACTGGAGCGAGCTGCGATAAAGGCTGGTGATCTGCGCCTGCAGGGTCTGGCTCGTCGCCACCTCGGCCGTCGTGTACGGCCGGTCGAGCGGTACCGAGCCGGCGGACGCCAGGACCACGGCCCGGCCGGATTCCGAAACGGAGCGGATCAGCCGGCCCGTGAGCACCTCAAGGAGGTCGTAGGTGCCAATCCGGTTGCTGTCCGGATCGGGGATGATCGAGAAGACCGTCAAGCCGTTGGCAGCGTTGATGTTGACCACCGGCGTCGTGCCGCGGATGCCCATGGTGGCGACCGGCGTGGTGATCTTCATGTCGCCGTTCGTCGCGGTCTGGCCGGCGACGAAAACGAACGTGCCCTGGATGAGGTTCGCGGCCATCGAATTGTTTGAGCCGCCAGGATTGAATACGAGTTCGTTCAGGACCATCCGCGCATTGGCGGAGAGCGAGAAGACGGTGCCGTCAATAAACTTGATGCCAAGATTGGAGCTGGCGCCCTGCGTGGAAACGACGTCGCCCTTGAAGACCGGATCGCCCACCAGCAGGCGCAGCGAAGAGCCGCCGCGCTGCACGTTGGCATTGCCACTCAGCACATCGACGCGCCCGATCGGGGCAGCCCCTGCCGGCGCTCCGGCCTGAGCCACCATGTCGGCTAGGGTTTCGCCCGCGAGGGACCGCACCGCCTCCGGCAGCATGATCGCGCCATCGGGTGAGGCGAGCAGGGGCGTTTCGGCCGCAGCGAAATAGCCGCGCACCAGGAAGCGTTCGCCGCTCGGTCCGGTGATCAGGAGATGCTGGTCGACGCGTTCGAACTGGCCCTGAAACAGGGCTTCAGCACTGGCCAAGACGGCTGTGCCGCCGCGAGCGACAATGGGTAGGGCGTCGAGGTTGTCGCCACCGAGCTTGTACAAACAATCGCTCCGGAAAAATACGGCTCAGGCCCCGGGAGGTTTGTGCCTCAGACTGCTTGCAAAGTCCACATCTTGTTAACAAAGCTTGCGCAATCGTTAACATCCAGAGCTGGCGCGTCAGCTCCGCCCTTCCTCGACGGCGTGGCAGGCCACCACTGCGGCTCCGGCTGAGCGAGGCAAGGGTACTTCCCGTTTGCAGCGTTCGTTCGCCAGCGGACAGCGGGGATGGAAGGTGCAGCCGGAAGGTGGGTTGATCGGGTTGGCGATCTCACCCTGTACCGCAACCCGGTCCTTGCCGATGCCGTGCAGGTCGGGCACGGCGGCGAGCAACAGACGCGTGTAGGGGTGCCGAGGCGTTCGGAACAGGTCCTTGGAGGGGGCGACTTCAGCCAGACGCCCAAGGTACAGCACGCCGACCCGCGTCGCCATGTGCCTGATCACGGCGAGGTTGTGCGAGATCAGCAGGTAGGTGAGGCCGAACTGCTCCTGCAGATCGCGCATCAGGTTGAGAACCTGCGCCTGAACCGAGACGTCAAGCGCTGACGTTGGCTCGTCGCACACGATGAATTCCGGTCGCGAGGCCAGGGCGCGCGCAATGGCGATGCGCTGGCGTTGTCCGCCGGAAAACTCATGCGGGTACTTCTGTCCGTCGAGCGGATCGAGCTTCACCAGCCGCAACAACTCCCCGACGCGTGCTTCGATGTCTTGCGGATCACTGGCGATGCCGAAAGCGCGGATCGGCTCGGAAATGATCTTGTCGACCCGCCAGCGCGGATTGAGCGAGGCGTAGGGGTCCTGGAAAATCATCGTCAGGCGCCGGCGCTCGCGCGCCATGTCGGCGGCCCGGGCCGGGTCTGCCACATCGATGCCATCGAACAGGACTTTGCCCGAGGTGATCGGATAGAGCCCCACGATCATGCGGGCGATGGTGGACTTGCCGGAGCCGGATTCGCCCACCAGCGCGAACGTCTCGCCCTTGTTGATTGAGAACGAGACGTCGGTCACAGCCTTGAGCGTCTTCTTGCCTTCGCCGGCCAGCGTGCGCTCAAGCCAGGGCTTCGAGACGTCGAATACCTTCGTGAGGTCCGAAACCTCGAGCAGGGCGCGCGTGGAGCTCATGCCTGCCCCCTCTTGGTGTCATAGAGCCAGCATGCGACCTTTCCGGCGCCGGCGGGGATCGGGTCAGGACGCTCCATCCTGCATCGCTCGAAGACTTTTTCGCAGCGAGGGTTGAAGGCGCAGCCACGAGGAATGGCCGTCAACCTTGGCATCGAACCCGGAATCTGCGCCAGACGCTCGACTTCGGTGTCGAGCGCCGGGATCGCGCCCATGAGACCCACCGTATAGGGGTGCTTCGGCGACAGGATCACGTCGCGTACCGGTCCGATCTCCGCGATCCGGCCCGCATACATCACCGCCACGCGGTCAGCGGTCTCGGCGATGACGCCCATGTCGTGCGTGACGAGAATGACCGCCGTGCCGCGTTCGCGACAAAGGCGCTTGAGCAGTGAAATGATCTGAGCCTGAACCGAGACGTCCAGCGCCGTCGTCGGCTCGTCGGCGATCACCAGATCGGGTTCCGCGGCAAGGGCAAGCGCGATCACCACGCGTTGGCGCATGCCGCCCGAAAACTGGTGCGGGTAGGCGTCGAGCCGGTCGGCGGCAGCGGGGATGCCGACATCGTTCAGAAGCTCAAGCGCCCGGGCGCGCGCGGCGCTGTCGCTCATCTCGCGATGCGTCTGTATCGTTTCCGTAAGCTGCTGGCCGACCGTATAGAGCGGATTGAGCGATGTCAGCGGATCCTGAAAGACCATGCCGATGGAGCGACCGCGGACGCGGCGCATCTCCTCGGCCGGCAGGTTGTCGATGCGGCGCCCGCCAAGCACGACCTCGCCGGCGGCGATCCTTCCCGGCGGCTCCAGCAGACCGATGATGGCGGCCCCGGTGAGGGACTTGCCGGCGCCCGACTCGCCGACCACCCCCAGCACCTCGCCCTTGGACACGTCAAAGGAGACATCGTCGACGGCGACAAGCGTGCCCCGTCTGGTCGGAAACTCGACGCGTAGGTGTTTCACCTGGAGCAGGGGATCGCTCATCAACGCAGCCTCGGATTCAATGCGTCGCGCAGCCAGTCGCCCAGCATGTTGATGGCAAGGACGAGAATGGCCAGCGCGGCGCCAGGAAATACGGTGATCCACCATTCGCCCGAAAACAGGAAGCGCGAGCCGATCTGGATCATCGCGCCGAGCGAAGGCTCTGTAGGGGGAAAGCCAACGCCGAGGAACGACAGGGTCGCTTCGCTCAGGATGGCCAGCCCGAGGTTGATCGTGGCGATCACCAGCACCGGTCCGAGCACATTGGGCAGCACGTGACGGATCATGATCGTGAAGGCCGGCAGCCCGATCACGCGCGCCGCCTGGACATACTCGCGGTTCTTTTCGACGATGGTCGAGCCGCGCACGGTGCGCGCGTACTGCACCCAGAAGGCCAGGGTCAGCGCGATCACGAGGATTAGGAAGGCTGAGTTCTCGCGCTTGATATGCGGAAACAGGCCCCGCATGGTGCCATCGACGAACAGCGCGATGAGGATTGCGGGAAAGGCGAGTTGTACGTCGGCGACGCGCATGATGAAGCTATCGAGGCGCCCGCCAATGTAGCCGGCCGTCAGCCCGAGCAGGATGCCCAGCACCGCCGACAGCCCCACCGCGACGAACCCGACGCCGAGCGAAATGCGCAAGCCATAAAGGATGGTGGAAAGGACGCAGCGCCCCTGATCGTCCGTGCCGAGGGGAAACTGCGCGCTGCCGTCCTTGACCCATGCCGGTGGCATGTTCGAGTTGAGCAGCGACAATTGCCGCAGGTCATAAGGGTCGTTCGGCGCTATCCAGGGCGCCAGCAGGGCGCCGACAAAGAAGATCAGCGTCACCAGCGCCGCAAGCATCGTCACCTTCGACCGCATGAACGAATGCGCGATGTCGGACTGCCAGAACCGGTTTCCGGACGCCGGTGCCGGCGTGGGAAGAGAGGCTTCTGTATGCTGCATCAGTGCGCCGCCTTCACTGCGCCGCGAATGCGCGGGTCGACCGCGAAATACAATAGGTCGACAATAAGATTGATCACCACGAACAGCAGGCCGATCAGCATCAGGTAGGCCGCCATGATCGGAATATCGACGGTCTGAACAGCGCGCAGGAACAGCAGGCCCATGCCGGGCCACTGGAACACGGTTTCGGTGATCACCGCAAAGGCGATTATCGAGCCAAATTGCAGGCCCGTGATGGTAACGACCGGCACCAGCGTGTTTTTCAGCGCGTGCCCGAAATGCACGGCGCGGTTCGTCAGGCCACGCGCCCTGGCGAACTTAATGAAGTCCATGCGCAGGATTTCCAGCATTTCAGCGCGCACCAGACGCATGATCAGGGTCATCTGAAACAGGCCGAGCGTGAAGGCCGGCATGATGATGGCGGACCAGCCTGACTTCGTCAGCAGACCCGTGGTCCAGATTCCCAGGTCGACAACCTGACCGCGCCCGAACGAGGGAAGAACCTTCAACTGAACCGCGAAGAAGAAGATCAGCAGGATGCCGATGAAGAACGTCGGCAGCGAGATGCCCAGCAGCGAAACCGCAAGCAGCACCTTGGAAAGCCAGTTGTCGCGATGAAGGCCGGTATAGACGCCCATGGGAATGCCGATGAGCAGCGCCAGCAGCATCGCCATCATCGCCAGTTCAAACGTCGCCGGCAGCCGTTCCAGGATGAGCTGCATAACCGGCTGCTTGAATTGGTAGGACATCCCGAACTCGAACCGCGCGGCCCGGCCGATATAGCGGGCGAACTGCACGACGATCGGGTCGTTCAGCCCAAGGTCCTGCTTGAGCTTGGCGCGCTCCTCTACCGTCGCGTCCTGACCAACCATCTGGTTGACCGGATCGCCGACGAACTGGAACAGCGTGAACGCCAGCACGCCCACGGCGAGCATGACGTACAGCGACTGAACGAGACGGCGGAGGATGAACGCGAACATGGCTGAAGTCCCGCGACCCGGAGCAACTTCCGCTCCGGGTCGTAGGTCAGGCCGTCACTGCATCTTCACAGTGTAGAGCATGATCATGTTGTCGGCGCGCTGGTCGATCGATACCTTCTTGCTCATGCCCCAGGCCAGCGCCTGCTGATGCAGGGGAACGTGGCCGACCTCGTTGTGAATGATCTCGAAGGCTTCCTTGATCATCAGGTTGCGCTTCGCGATGTCATTCTCGACGAGGATCTTGTTGGACAGTTCGTCCACCTTGGCATTGCAGTAGCCGCCGACATTGGCGACGCCGATACCGCCTGAACCCTTGTCGTCACGGCACTGGTGCAACTGCTCCAGCACGTTGTGCGGGTCATTGGTGCCGACGGTCCAGCCCAGCAGGTAGAAGTTGGTGTTGTAGCCGCCCGGCGCCAGGATCTTGGCGAAATACTGGGCACGCGGCTGGATGATCGGCTCCACTTTCACGCCAACGCGCGCCAGCATGGCGATGACAGCCTGACAGATCGCCGCGTCGTTCACGTAGCGGTCGTTCGGGCAGTCCATGCCGACGGTGAAGCGGTTCCCCTGGGCTCCGCCCACGCGCGGGTAGCCGGCCTCGTCAAGCAGCTTCTCGGCGGCCGCCGCGTCGAACGGGTGGCGCTTGAAGTCCTTGGCGTAGCTTGGGAACAGCGAGGGATCGAGCATCAGGGCAGAGGGGACGGCCTGGCCGCGCATCACGCGCGACACGATCAGATTGACGTCGATGGCCTGATACACCGCCTTGCGAACGCGCGCGTCCTTGAACGGGTTCTTGTCGCCCGGCACCTGCGCCGGCGCGAGCAGCTTGTCGCGGCGCTGATCAAAGCCGAGGTAGATCGTGCGTGTTTCGCCGCCGGCCATCATCTTGGTCGTGGCGTTCGAGTTGACACGTTCCTGATCCTGCACAGGAACCGGATCGACCCAATCCAACTCGCCGGACAACAGGGCGGCGACGCGCGTCGCATCATTGGCGATCGGTGTGAAGATCACCCTGTCCAGGTTGTGCTTCTTGTTCTTGTCGTTCCACCAGTCCGGGTTTTTGACCAGTTCGGTCTTCACGCCGGTCTGGTGTGTGGCGACCTTGAACGGGCCGGTGCCATTGGCGTTGAGGGTGGAGAAGCCCGGAGTCTGCGCCCGCGAGGAGATCGGCTCGACGGCATTGTTCTTCTCGGCCCAGGACTTGGACATGATGTACCAGGTGTCCCAGCTGTAGTGCAGGATGGGGTTCGGTCCCGGCATCGTCACGTCGACGGTGTGGTCGTCCACCTTGGTGAAGACAGCATCCTTCGGCACGCGCGCCTTGAGGTCCGAATCCTGCTTGCGCACGCGCTCTGCGGAGAAAACGACGTCATCGGCGGTAAAGGGTTCGCCGCCATGGAACTTCACGCCCTTGCGCAGGTGGAAGCGCCACTTGTTCGGCGCGAGCAATTCCCAGCGCTCGGCAAGACCGGGAATGATTTCCAGCTTCTCGTTGCGCGCGGTGAGGCCCTCGAAGATGTTGCCCTGCATCGCCAGGGTGAAGGTCTCATTGATGGTGTAGGGATCGAGCGTGTTCAGATTGCCCTGGAAAGCCATCTTGAACGTGTTCTGCGCCATGGCCTGCGGCGCGAACAGCGCTGCCGCCATGACCGAAGCGAGCGCGAGTGTCTTGACGCGTCGGAACATATCTTTCTCTCCCGTTCCCGGAACTGCCGGGGCGCCTGAGCGCAATCTAACAAACTTCCCGGTCCGTCGGATCGCCAGGCGAGCCAGCCCCGGGCCAAATTCTCCTGACGGATTCTCTCCCCCCGTCGGGACGATGGCCTGACGCTAGCCATTCGTCGCACGCGGGGCAACCGCTTTATGCCGATACGCCACGCTTTCGACGCATATGCGCGGCTGGGGGCCTATGAGGCCTTGCCGCCTGCCAGCCGGATCGCCTCTCGCAGGGTCTCACGGTCACCGATGTGATTGGCCAGCAGCAGGATGAGCCGGGCGTTCATCATTTCCGCCTGCGCTTCCGACATGTCGCGCTGGGAATCGATCAGTTCCTGGTAGAAATCGTCATGGTCCGGAATGTTCGGGCGAGTGTTCAGCGGCACGACAATCCTCCCTCAGGCAGCGATCGCGCGCGCGAGCGCGGCTCGGATCTTGCCAATGTCGAACGAGCGCCAGCGGGCAGCGACATGCTGGTCCGGGCGGATGAGATATGTCGTGCCGGGTCTGGCATCGTAGCGGCGCGAAAGCAGGCCCTCGGAATCGGCGAAGTCGCGGCCGACAACCAGAACTTTCGCCGAGACGCCACCATGCGCCACCTCTTCGACCGGCGGTGTCTCGCCGAAGAGCAGGACGCCAAAACCATCGCCGATGCGATTCAGGAACCAGCCATCCTTGCCCGCTGAGCGCACGGGCGCATCGTCGCAGTTCGTGCCCGGCTTCATGCGACCGGAGAAAGGCTCGCTGTCCGGCGTGTTAAGCGAGGACTTGAGGTATGGCGTCGGGGACGACAACCGGCCACTGTTCACCAGCGGTCGGGCGAAGGCCTGGGATTCGGCCAGATCGAGCACGGCATCCCGAAAGCGCCGGCTCGTCGGACTTTTCGGCGTGATGAAATCCGTTGACCGTGTCGAATTCAGCAGATTGTCGTCGGCGGCGAATGCGCGCTCTTCGTGGTAGCTGTCGATCAGCTGTTCCGGCGCATCGCCCGCCAGCACGAGCTTCAGTTTCCACGCGAGATTGTCGGTGTCCTGGAATCCGGTGTTTGCGCCACGGGCGCCGAACGGCGAAACCTGATGGGCGGCATCGCCCGCGAACAGCACGCGACCGTAGCGGAAGTTGTCGATGCGGCGGCAAGCGAACTGGTAGATCGACACCCACTCAAGTTCGAAATCGCGCTCGTCGCCGAGCATGGCCTTGATACGCGGGATTACCCTTTCCGGTTTCTTTTCTTCCACCGGGTCCGCATCCCAACCAAGCTGGAAGTCCAGTCGCCAGACATCGTCCGACTGCTTGTGCAGGAGCGCCGACTGATTGCGATGGAACGGCGGATCGAACCAGAACCACCGCTCCGCCGGGAATTCGGCCTTCATGACGATGTCGGCGATCAGGAACCTGTCCTGGAAGAAATGGCCCGTGAACTGCGCTCCGACCATCGATCGCAGGGTGGAATTGGCGCCATCGCAGGCGATCACCCAGTCCGCTTCGGTCATGAACACGCCGTCCGGCGTCTCGACGGTGAGCACGGCGTGATCGTCGGCCTGCCCGAGACCGGTAACCTTGTGGTTCCAGCGCAGGTCGACCAGCGGCGAGGCCATGATGGCCTCCACCATGTACTCTTCGAGATAGTACTGCTGAAGGTTTATCATGGCCGGCATCTTGTGGCCGGCCTCCGGAAGAAGATCGAACTGGTAGGAAAGCCGGTCGCGGAAGAACACCTTCCCAACCTTCCAGCTCACGCCTTTCGCGACGCACCGTTCGCCGACGCCGATCCGGTCGAGAATCTCTAGCGGCCGCTTGGCGTAGCAGACGGCACGCGACCCGACGCTGACCGTATTGTTGTCGTCCAGAACCGTGCAGCGAATGCCGCGCGACGCAAGATCCAGAGCCATCGCCAGGCCTATCGGCCCCGCGCCGACAACGATCACCGGGTGTCGTTGCGGCCGCCCCGACTTCTGTTCGTCCGACTGGACATAGGGGAATTGCGGGAACTGATAGGTCTTGAGCATGTCTCCCCCGGGGGTTTGACGCCGCATCCTCGGCTTCTCAGGCACTTCACTAGGGTAGGGCGACGCTCCGCGCCACCCGCCATCTCAGTGTGACGCCTTGAATTCCTTCTCGTGCAGCCATGCGGTGTGGCGCGGCGGCTTCTTGGTGACCGCCCATTCATCAATCATGGCATGGGCGACGTCGCGCATGCGCTTCATCTCCTCGGATGTCGTGGTCCAGCAGGCGACCTCAAGGCGATGGCCGGACGGGTCAAAGAAGTAGATGGACTGGAAGATCGAATGGTTGGTCGGCCCGACGACATCCAGACCGGCGGCGAGCGCGCGCTCGCGGATGGCGTTCAGCGTCGCCATGTCCTTCACCTGGAAGGCGATGTGCTGGGTCCATTCCGGCGTATTGGGGTCGCGTCCCATCGGGGGCGAGTTCGGCAACTCGAAAAAGGCAAGGATGTTGCCGTTTCCCGCATCTAGGAAGATGTGCATGTAAGGGTCCGGCGCCTTGGTGGAGGGCACCTTGTCCTCGGCGATGGCGCCCAGCAGGTCCATGTCGAGCACCTTCTTGTAGAACTCGACCGAAGCCTTGGCGTCCTTGCAGCGATAGGCGACGTGGTGGATTTTCTCAACGAGCATGGCGCTCCTCCTGTGTCCGCGTTATTAGTAACATGCGTTACTAATAACGCAAGCGCCGACAGGCCTTCCACGAAAACTTTTGCATCTTTTATGGGAATGGATTGGGTCGATCCAGGGTAGGTGCATTTTTCCTGGCGCCCCAACGATCCCATGTGTTACTAATAATGGTAACACATGGGGGTATCATGAGTTCGGGCGGCGGCGACGGGACTCTCGACCTGACACGGTTTTTTCCCTACCGTCTGGCGATCCTCGCAGAGGCGGTCTCGCAGACGATGGCGCAGCTCTACGCGGATCGCTTTGATCTGACGCGGCAGGAATGGCGAATCGTCGCCGCGCTCGGCAATCGCAAGCGTATGGCGGGGCGTGATGTCGGCCGTTTGTCCGCGCTGGACAAGATGCAAGTCAGCCGGGCGCTTGCGCGGCTGGAAGGGCGTGGCATGATCGACCGCGCGCCGGATCCCGATGACCGCCGCAACCAGGTGCTGTCACTGACGGCGGAGGGGCGGGCGCTCTACCAGAAGATCGTGCCGCTGGTGCAGGCGCGGGAGGAATACATTCTGTCCGCATTGTCCCCAGAAGAGGTTCGCACCTTGAATGCGCTGATGACGCGGGTGCAGGCGCGCGCAGAGGAGATGTTGCGCAGGGGATAGGCGTGGCAGTCCAGGCGCGACACAAAAAAGGCGGGCATGACGCCCGCCTTTTCAATGGTGATGCGTGGAGCGTGCTCACTTCACGCGATGCACTTCCACCCACTTGCCGCCCTGGACCTGCGAGATGATGATGTCCTTGGCGCCCTCGTGATCCTTCTCGGAGAAGGCGATCTGGGCGCCGGTGATGGCATCGGTGTACTTCAGGCTTTCCATGCCCTTCTTGAACGTATCCGGCGTCAGCGTCTTGCCTGCGGCCTGGAGCGCGCGAACGAAGGTCTCGGCGGCCGAACGCCCGAGCAGGGCGCCGGTGCCGGCATCTTCATTGTAGGCAGCCTTGTAGCCATCGGCCCAGGCCTTCACTTCCGGAACATTCATGCGGGCAACGTGGTCGGCCCAGCCGGCGGCGGCGTACAGCCCTTCAGTCACGCCGCCCGGCACCGCTGCCATGACCGTGTTGAAGCCGGCGGAGGAGCCCACGAGCTTGGCGTTCCAGCCCATGCGCTTGAGCGTTCCCGAGACAGTGATCGCCTGGCGCACGCCGAGCGCATGCACGATGACTTCACAGCCGGCGTCCTTGTGCTTGGAGAGAGGGCCGACGAAATCGCCCTCGTCCGGCTTGTGAGTGGTTTCGCCGGTAAGCGTGAGGTTCATTTTCTTGATTGTGTCGACGGCGCCCTGCTGGATCTCCAGGCCGAAGTCGGACGGAATATACATCAGGCAGTACTTGGTCGCCTTGTCCTTCTCGTTGAAGTACTTAACCGCGCCGACGGTCTGGTCATAGTAGGATGAAAAGCCGGTGAACTTGTAGTCGTTCGGCGGGTCGAGCATCTGGCGCGCCGAGGTGAGCGGCGCGACGTTCGGGATCTTCTTCTCGTCCTGCAGCTTGAAGGCGGCGATGTTCATCGGCGTGCCGAGCGACAGCAGCATGGCGAAAACCTTGTCGCTGTTGATCAGCTTGTTGATCGCCTGTGTCGCCTTCGGCATCTGGTAGGTGTGATCTTCGACAATGAAGCGAATCCGGCGGCCGTGCACGCCGCCCTTGTCATTGACTTCCTTGAAGTAGAGCTGGGCCGCCTTCACGGCCGGGCTGCCGAACGCAGCGAAGGGGCCAGACAGGTCATTGTGCGAGCCGACCAGCACTTCCGAATCTGTCACGCCCTGCACCTGCGCCTTCGCGCCGGAGATGCCCAGCGCCATGGCGGCAACCGCAAGAATGGTGGAAAGACGTTTCATATTCTGCTTCCTCCTGGTTTTCGAAGCCCATTCCGACGGGCGTTACACGGATATTGGGGCGGAACCGTGCCCGCTTCAACCGCCCTTGTACATTTGAGCGATCAGGGGCGCATATTTCTTTTCGACAAAGCTGCGCTTGAGCTTCATCGTCGCTGTCAGTTCGTCGTCCTCCGCCGTGAGCAGCACGTCGATGATCCTGAAATCCTTGATCTGCTCGACGCGGGCGAACTCCTTGTTCGTGTCGTCCACGACCTCCTTGATGAGGTCCTTCACAGCCTGGGCCGCGCAGAGCGAGGCATAGTCGTTGAACGGCACGCGGCTGTCCTGCGCGAACTTCTCGACATTCTCCTGATCCAGCATGATCAGGCAGGTCAGGTAGGCCTTGCGGTCTCCGATGACCACCGCATCGGAAATATAGGGGGAGAACTTCAGCTTGTTCTCGATCTCGGCCGGGGTGATGTTCTTGCCGCCGGCGGTGATGATGATGTCCTTGATGCGTCCGGTGATGCGCCAGAAGCCGCCCTCATCCACCGTTCCGACGTCGCCGGTTCGCAAGAATCCGTCCGGCGTCATTGCTTCGGCCGTCTTGTCCGGCTTGCCCCAGTATCCCTGGAACACGCCGCCGGAACGGGTCTGGATCTCGCCTTCCGGTGACAGGCGGATCTCCAGCCCCGGCATGGCGGGTCCAACCGTACCGGTACGGTTGTTGCCAATGCGGTTTCCGGTGGCGATGGCCGTGTTCTCGGTCTGCCCGTACGCTTCGAAGATCGGCACGCCGATGGCGCGATACCAGCGCAGCAGGTCAGGAGAGATCGGCGCCGCGCCGGAGGTGGCGCGCCGCACGCGCTCCATCCCGAGCATGCGCCGGATGTTGCCAAGCACCAGCCAGTTCCAGAGCCTGTAGCTGAGCGATTCCAGCAGCGAGGGCGTCCTCTTTTCTTCCAGCGCCCGGGCATGCGCGTCGCCAGCCTTCAGCGCCAGCTTGTAGGCGAGCTTCCCGAAAACCGTCGCCTCGTTGTTCATGATCGTGATGCGCGAATAGACCTTCTCGTAGACGCGCGGCACGGCGGCAAACAGCGTCGGCGAGACCTCCCGCATGTTGTCGAACACCGTCTCGGTGCTCTCGGCGAAGTTCACGGTCGAACCGATTCCGATCGACAGCCAGGCCGAGTTGAGTCGCTCGTAGACGTGGCACAGCGGCAGGAAGCACAACTGTTCGTCGTCCTGGGCGGTTTCCAGTCCCTGCAGGGCGGCCGAAATGCCAAACATGACGTTGCTCTGGCTGAGCATGGCGCCCTTCGGCGGTCCCGTGGTGCCCGACGTGTAGATCAGCAGTGCCGTATCGTCCGGCTTCGACAGGGCGATCTCGTCGTCGAACAGGGTCGGGGTCTTCTTCAGCTCCAACGCGCCGAGATCGTAGAGGTCATCGATGAACAGGACCGTGTCGTCCTTGTAGTCGTAGAGTCCCTCGCGCTCGTAGACGATCACCTTCTGGATGGTGGGCATCTTGTCCCGCACCTCCAGATACTTGTCGAGGTGCTCATCGTTCTCGACGAACAGGAAGCGGCTGCCGGAATCGTTGACGAGATAGGCCAGCTGGCTTGCCGAATCCGTCGTGTACACGCCATTGACAACGGCGCCCATGCCCTGGGCGCCAAGGTCTGTATAAAGCCATTCCTTGCGGTCTTCGGACAGGATGGAAATCACGTCGCCGCGCCGCATGCCGAGAGCGCGCAGCGCCAGTCCGATCAACCTCGCGTGCTCCCAGAAATCATTCCAGGAGAAGGACTGCCAGTACCCGAAATGCTTTTCTCGGTGTGCCGTTCGCGCGCCGAACTGCGCGCAGCGCTTGGAAAACAGCTTGGGCAAAGTGTCCGCGCCATCCACGAAATAGGGGCGCTGGAGCAGGTCGGCATTCAGACTGACGCCGTTGTGCATTTTCTGCGCCGGCATGGCGGCGCTCGTGGCGTCCGCCGGGGTCACGACAACGTTCATCGCCAGGTCTTCCGTTGTTTCCAGCGGCGCTGGCCGCGGGCGCCTTCTTCCTGCACGCCGAGGTAGAAGGTCTGGATGTCCTTGGAATTGCGCAATTTTTCAGCCTCGCCCGCCATCACGATGCGGCCAAGCTCCATCACGTAACCATAGTCGGAGATGTCGAGCGCCGCTTTGGCGTTCTGCTCGACCAGCATGATCGTGACCTTCTGCTCCAGGTTGAGACGGCGCACGATGCCGAAGATCTCCTGGGTCAGCAGCGGCGACAGGCCGAGGCTCGGCTCGTCGAGCAGCATCAGGCGCGGCTTTGCCATCAGGCCGCGACCGATCGCCAGCATCTGCTGCTGGCCGCCGGAGAGCGTGCCGGCGCGCTGCTGGTAGCGTTCTTTCAGGATCGGGAAATAGCTGAACACCATGTCCAGGTCGGCCGCGATATTCTGGCGGTCCGGGCGGGTGAAGGCGCCCATTTGCAGGTTTTCCGCAACCGACAGCAGCGGAAAAATCTCGCGGCCCTCAGGGACATGGATCACATGCTTCTTGACGATCTGGTCCGGCTCCAGGCCCTGGATCGCCTGACCGTCGAGCAGAACCTCGCCCTTTTCCGGCCACATGACGCCGGAGATGGTTTTCATCAGCGTGGTCTTGCCGGCGCCGTTCGCGCCGAGAACGCTCACCACCTGACCTTGCGTGACATCGAGGCTCGCGCCCCGGATGGCCATGATCGGCCCATAGTAGCTTTCGACGTTCTTGACGCGGAGGAGGGGGAACTCGCTCATGCCGCCGCCTCCGGAGAGCCGCCGATATAGGCGCGGATCACGTCTGGATGTGACTGTACCTCTTTCGGCGTTCCCATGGCCAGCACCTTGCCGTCCGCCAGAGCCAGGACGCGGTCGGAAACCGCCGCCACCAGCTTCATGTCATGTTCGACCATCAGCACGGTGATGCCCATCTGCTTCTTGATGTCCTCGATCCAGAAGGCGAGGTCGTTGGTCTCGTCCATGGACAGGCCGGAGGCCGGTTCGTCGAGCAGCAGGAGCTTGGGCTCCGTCGCCAGCGCACGGGCCATTTCGACGACCTTGCGTACCCCGTAGGGCAGGCCTGCCACGTACTTGTCGCGGTAGGCTTGCAGATCGAGAAAGTCGATCACCTTTTCCACGGCCTCGCGATGCCGCCGTTCCTCGCGATGCACGAACGGCGTGAAGGCAAGGTCTGACCAGAAAGTCGACTGTACATGCCGGTGGCGGCCCACCAGCAGGTTCTCCAGAACCGTCGAACGCTCGAACAGTTCAATGTTCTGGAAGGTGCGGGCGATGCCGAGCGATGGGATGTCCGAAGGCGCCAGCTTGAGGAGGCTGTGGCCCTCGAAACGGATGTCGCCGGAATAGGGCGTGTAGAAGCGCGAGATCAGGTTGAAGATCGTCGACTTGCCGGCGCCGTTCGGGCCGACCAGCGCAAAGACCTCGCCTTGCTTCACCGACATGGTGACATCGTTGACGGCGGTGATGCCGCCAAACTTCAAGGTGACGTGTTCCAGAGCGAGCATGCTCATCGCATCCGCTCCGTCTTGAGATAGCTGCGGTTCCGTCTGAACATGTCGCGCCGATAAAAGGGGAACAACTCGAAATAGGTCCTGATCTTGAGCCAGCGGCCATAGATGCCCATCGGCTCGAACAGGATGAAGCCGATCAGGATCAAGCCGAAGATGCCGCTCTCGAGGCCAGGGATGGCGATCGACCCGGCGCCGCTCAGCTTGCCGATGTAGTCGCGCAGGAAGGACAGACCCAGGGGGATCGCCCCGACCACGATGGCGCCGAAAAAGGCGCCGTGGATCGAGCCCAGGCCGCCGACCACGATCATCAGCAGCAGCTGGATCGCGATCACCAGATTGAACGTCTCGTGGTTGAATGCACCCGAGAACTGGCCAATCAGCGCGCCGGCAAGGCCGGTGATGAAGCAGGAGATGAAAAAGGCCATGGCCTTGGTCGAGGCGATGTTCACCCCCATCGCCTGCGCCGAGATTTCACTGTCCCGGATGGCGGCGAACGAGCGCCCGAGCGGCGAACGCAGCATGTTGCGATAGAACAGCACCACGAGCAGCGTTGTCGCCAGCACGAGGTAATAGAATGCGTTCGGATTGGCATAGCGGTCAAAGGACAGGCCGAACATCTTGATGGTCTGCGAGGTCAGGCCCGTAACGCCGCCGGTCAGCGGTTCTGACAGGACGATGATGTCCTCGATCAGCACGGCCAGCGCCAGGGTGAAGATCGCGAGATAGATGCCATGCAGCTTGAGCGTCGGGATGGCGACGATCACGCCGAACAGCCCAGCCAGGAGGCCGGCGACCGGGAAGGAGATGAAGAACGGCACCCCCTTCATCATCAGGATGGTATTGGCGTAGCAGCCCATGGCGAGGAACGCGGTGTGCCCAAGGCTCGCCTGGCCAGCCTGTCCTGTCAGCACCATCAGGCCAAGGCCGGCGATGGACCAGATCAGGATGCCGCTGACTTCGCCCAGCAGGAACGAGGAGATCAGCAGCGGCATTGCCAGCATCAGCGCTAGAAGCAGGGCGTACCAGAAGGCCTGGGCGCCATGTTTGAACAGGCGAATATCCGCGTCGTAGGAGGTCTTGAAGACGTTTCTCATCGCGTCAGACCTTCTTGCTGTAGACTTGAGCGAAGAGGCCGTGCGGGCGGAAGATCAGCACCAGCAGCAGCACCGCGTAGGGCGCGATCTGCGAGTAGCCGGCCATCACGTACCGCGAGGCGAAGGGCTCCACGACGCCGACCAGCAGGCCGCCGAGCAGCGCGCCGGGCAGGCTGCCGAAGCCGCCGATGACCGCCGCCGCGAAGGCCTTGATGCCGAGCAGACCGGTCGAGGGATCGATCGAGCCCTTGGTGGCAAACAGGATGCCGGCGATTGCCGCCGTCCCGCCGGCCAGCGCCCAGGTCAGGCTCTGCACCTGCTTGACCGGAATGCCCATGTAATACGCGGCCAGCTGGTTCTGCGACGCCGCTTGCATCGCAACGCCCATCCGCGTGCGATTGAAATAGTAGTAAAGCGCCAGCGTGAGCAGCACCGTTACCACCACGATGGCGATTTCATCGAGACCGAGGATGATTCCGCCGACCTTGGCGCTCTGACCGGAAATCGGTGTGGCCAGCGCGACCGGCTCATGACCCCAGATCGCGCCGGCAACGAAGCGGATCACGAACCCCAGCGCGATGGTCAAGATAACCATCGCCGTCTGTGATTGCCCGAACATGCGCCTCAGCACGATCATGTCGAGC
This sequence comes from Beijerinckiaceae bacterium, assembly GCA_035437025.1. GTDB lineage: Bacteria > Pseudomonadota > Alphaproteobacteria > Rhizobiales > Beijerinckiaceae > JAIUNP01. The sequence continues at coordinate 27,747 of DAOMXN010000002.1, forward strand.
AGGTACCCGAACATCGCCATCGTGGCGATCGCGAGCGGAATGCTCAGGTAGAAGGGCAACTGCACCATCTTGCCCTGCGACAGGGCTATAACGATGAAAGCGCCGAGCATCATGAAGTCGCCCTGCGCGAAATTCACCTGTTCCGTAGCTTTGTAGATCAGCACGAAGCCGATGGCGATCAGCCCATAAACACAGCCGTTCGCCAACCCGCTCACCAAGAGCTGGAAACTTGACACCCGAATTCCTCCCGAGGCTGGTCGCTCTTGCGGCGAAAACACTGATCCTCAGAATCAGGATAGCAGGTTGCCTGTGCACGGCTAGCCCCCGATGGAAAAATTAGGTCACCTCTAAACGAACGGCGCGACCGAACGTTTCGGCGATGAGAATCGCGACGTCGGCTGGCCGGAAGGCTGGCGAAATCGCCTGGCGCTAGAGATAGCTTGCCGTCGGGTGGATGAATTCCCAAGGCGAGGTTTCGCTCCCCTGCGGCGACTGCACCTCAATCAGCACCGGGGACTTGGTGCGGATCACTTTCGCCAGCGTTTTCTTCAGTGCTTCCGGCGAACGAACCGCATGGAACTCGACGCCAAAGGACTTGGCGAACAGCCGGAAGTCAGGATTTGTGAGGGTAGCCCCGATCACGCGATTGCCGAACCCAAGCTTCTGATCGCGCAACACGTTGCCATAGGCATGGTTGTTGAACACCAGCGTGATCAATCCGAGGCGCTCCTGCACCGCGGTCGCCAGTTCCTGCGCGGCAAAGAGGAATCCGCCATCACCCGTGACGGAAATCACCGGTCTGCCGGGGTGCGCCGCCTTGGCGCCGAGCGCGGACGGAAATCCGAAGCCCAACGTGCCCTGATAGCCTTCGGAAACGTAGGTACGCGGCTTCAGGACCTCATAGCCGAAATAGGTCGTGAAGCCGACCTGCGAGAGTTCAGGCACGAGCAGGCCGTCACGCGGCAGCACGGACCGGATGGCGTCGAGATAGGCGAGTTGTGGTTGGACTTTTTCATAAGCCCCGCGCGCTTGCGCCTTGGCCTCGGCGATGCGCCTGCGAGCGGCCTTGCGGTCCTTCGGGCTGGCCGGGGGGCGCAGCCGCATCACTGCGTCGAGCAGGGCGCGCGTGCCCTCGGCGGAATCCGCGACGATCGGAGCATGTACCTTGAGACGGAGCATTTCCTGCGGATCGACATCGATGCGGATGATGTGGGGCGGCGCTGCCGGCTGATCCGTGAGTTGCATCATGCCTTTCCAGCGCATGAACGGCAGTTCCATGCGCGTGCCGATGCCGACTGCGGCATCCGTATGCGGCCAGAGCTTGAACGCCGCGTAAGACATCATGCCGAGCGGCCCATCTTCCGGAACGACGCCTCGGCCGCCGCGAAAGCCGACGACCGGCGCGTCCAGATAGTCAGCCAGAGCCTTGATCTCCTGTGCAGCCTTCTGCGCGCCCGAGCCCGTGAAGATCATCGGGTGCCGGGCCGACGCCAGAATGCGGGCGGCTTGGTCCACGGCATCGGCCTGCGGGGGCGGCGCGGGCAGGGGCGCTGCCGGGTCGAGCAGCCGGACTGGAGCGGACTGGGCCATGGTGTCCCAGCACATCTCGAGCGCGACAGGACCCGGTCGTCCGGAAAGCATCTGCCGGAAGGCCTCGTTGACCATCGCCGGAACATCCTCGATGCGCTCTATCCGAGCCGCCCACTTGATGAACGAGCGCAACGTGGCGAGCTGGTCCGGGATTTCGTGCAGGTGACCGCGTCCCCGGCCGAGAAACATCGAGGGCACTTGTCCGGTAACCATCAGCAGCGGCGTGCAGGTTCCGGCGGCCGTGCAGAGGGCAGCGCCGGTGTTGAGCACGCCCGGTCCCGGCACCACAGAGAATACGCCGGGTCGCCCCGTGGACCGTGCATAACCGAAGGCCATGTAGCCGCAGGTCTGCTCGTGCCGCGCGCTGTAGGTCCGGATTCGGTCGGCGTTCTGGGCCAGCCCATCGAAAAAGGGGTAGAGCTGGGCGCCGGGCAGGCCGAAGACGGTGTCGACGCCGTTGGCGAGCAGCTGGCGAACGATGGCCATGCCGCCGGTCATGGATTCGGTGTGGGGTGTTTTGGACTTGCTCATGCGCCAAGCATGCACCATGCGCTGCCCGCCGGTCCAGCGAGGTGTCGGGCATCGAAAGATCCAGGTGCCACGCGGGAGTGTTCCGAAGCGGGCGCCGGCGCCCCTCCGGAGTGCCGCGAAGACCTCGCAAGGACGCCAGCAGCGTGGGCATGGCGGCCGCTGGCTCCAGGCAGCCCAGCATGCATTTTTTCACGGAATGGGATTTCGGAAGAAAATCGCTTGCGGATCACAGGGGGGCGTAGCAGATTTCCCCGCGGGAGGCGTTTGGAAATGAACCAGCCGGATGGCGGGTTGCTTGTTGTCAGCGACGTGACGCGCAGTTTCTACGGCGTGCACGCGCTGAATGGCGTCACCCTCACGGTACCAGGCCAGGGAATCACAGGCCTGATCGGACCGAATGGCGCCGGCAAGACAACGCTGTTCAACTGCATTTCCGGAGTCATCCCGCCGGACGGCGGGCGCATCGTGTTCAACGGACACGACATTGCCGGGTTGCGTCCGGACCAGATCACCCATGCCGGGTTGGTGCGCACGTTTCAGATCGCGCGGGGGCTGCCCCGCATGTCGGTGCTCGACAATCTCATGCTCTATGGCGCCCATCAACCGGGCGAGGGGGTTCTCGCGGCGATAGCCGGCTCGTCCGCGGCGCGCCACCGTGAACAGGAGTTGCTGCACCGGGCGGTCGCCATCGCGGAACGGCTCAACCTGCTGCGGGTCATCCGCAATCCGGCCGCCGCCCTGTCCGGCGGGCAAAAGAAGCTGCTGGAGATCGGCCGGGCGCTGATGACCGAACCGAAGTTGATCCTGCTTGATGAGCCGGTGGCGGGCGTCAATCCCACACTCGCCCGCGAAATTGGCGAACACCTCAAGGTCCTTGCTGCCGAAGGGCTGCCGATCCTCCTGATCGAACATCACATGGACATGGTGGCCCGCCTCTGCGACCGGGTGATTGTGATGGCGGAAGGCCGCCATCTTGCAGAAGGCACCTTCGATGAACTGGCCGACGATCCGCGCGTGCAGGAGGCCTACATGGGTCGTCGCTGGCGGAGCGCGAGCTGATGGCCGACCTGGTGGCGCAAGGCATCGTCGCGGGATACGGCGCCGCGGATGAAATCCTGAAGGGTGTCGACTTCACCATCGCGAATGGCGAAATCGCCTGCATCATCGGGCCGAACGGCGCGGGCAAGTCCACGCTGCTGAAGGTCATTGCCGGCCTGCTGATTCCCAAGTCCGGTAGCGTTGTGCTGGCCGGGCAGGACGTCACCGGACGCCAACCCAGAGACATCGCCCGCGCAGGGCTGGCCTACGTGCCTCAGGAGCACAACATCTTTCCAACGATGACGGTGCGCGAGAACCTCGAAATGGGGGGCTACGTGGAGCCGAACGCCGTCGATCGACGCATCGAAATGGCATTCGAAAGGTTCCCCGTCCTGGCCGACAAGCGGCGCCATGCGGCGCGAACGCTGTCCGGCGGCGAGCGGCAGATGCTCGCCATGGCCATGGCCTTGATGGTCGAGCCGCGCGTGCTGCTGCTGGACGAACCCTCTGCCGGCCTGTCGCCGCTCGCGGCGGAGAAGCTGTTCGACGCGATCGTCGACATCAACAAGTCCGGGCTTTCCATCGGCATGGTGGAACAGAATGCATCCGAGGCCTTGGCGATTTCGCATCGCGGCTACATTCTGGTGGATGGGCGCAACAGCCGCACGGGGCCGGCCCAGGCGTTGGCTGCGGATCCGGAGATCCGCCGCATCTTTCTTGGGGGATGATCACAGCCATCGGACGGATCGAGTTCGCATGCATCGTTACAACGACACTGTGGGAGAAGTGACATGAGTGGGTTTGATCGCAGAACGCTTCTGAAGTTGTCCGCCGCCGCCGCGGCTGCCGGCGCTATGCCCATCCGCGCCTATGCGCAGGGCGAGCCGATCCGCGTCGGCATCCTTACGCCTCTGACCGGCGCCGGCGGCAACGACGGGCCGCGCATGCTCAAGGCGATGCAGGCCGTGTTCAGTGAGGTCAATGCCGCCGGCGGCGTGCTCGGTCGCAGGATCGAGACGATCGTCGAGGATGACCAGACCAATCCGGAAGCGGCGGTGCGCGCCGCCCGTAAGCTGATCGAGGTCAACAAGGTCTCGGTGATCATGGGCACCTGGGCCTCGGCGGTCACGGCTGCCGTCGCGCCGGTCTGCTGGGAATCCAAGACCTTCATCCTGACCGTTTCGGGCGCCGACTCGATCACGCTGTTGCCGCACCAGGGGTTCCTGGTGCGCACCCAGCCGACCAGCAAGCTGCAGGCAAATGCTCATGCCGAGTTCATTGCTGGCATGGGGCACAAGCGCGTGGCGGTCATCGGCATTCAGGCACCGTTCGCGGTGCCGACCAAGGATCACCTCGACAGCATACTGAAGACCAAGGGCGGCTCGGTCGTCTCGCACGTCATCTACGAGAAAGACAAGCCGACCTATCGCTCCGAGATCGATCAGGCGATGAAGGAAAAGCCGGATTTCCTGTATCTCAACGGCTATGCTCCCGACACGGTGGTGGTGCTGCGCGATCTGTTCCGCGCCAACATCAACCTTCCGAAGTTCTGCCAGTCCTATGCGGTGCCGCAGGCGACGCTCGACACCATGCCGCCGGAAGTATCCGAAGGCGTGATGACCGGGCAGCCCTCGGCCGACGTCGAGAGCTCTGCCTATCGGAAGGCCGTCGAGCGGCTCGGCGCCAAGGAGATCGACGGCTACGAAGCGCAGGCGACCGACTGGGCAAGCCTTGCCGTGCTGACCATGGCCAAGGCCAAGGACACCAGCGGCGTGGCGCTCAAGGACAACATCCGCAAGATCAGCCAGGGTTCGGGCGAAAAGGTCTACACGGCGGTTGACGGCCTCAAGGCGCTCGCCGCTGGCAAGGAGATCAACTACGAGGGCGCCTCCGGCCCCTGCGACTTCACCGACATCGGCGATATCCTGGGCTGCCGCTTCCGCTACATGAAGGTGGCCAAGGGCAAGCTGGAGTTCCTGAAACTCGTGTGACGAACGGGCAGGGCGGCGTCGCCTGACGCCGCCCGCCATCATGCCAGACAGCGGGTTGTACTTGGAATGGAAGCGTTACAGCTCATCGTGAATGGCCTGATGGCGGGGACGATCCTCGCCATTCCGGCCATCGGCCTGACCACGCTGTTCGCGGTGTTGCGCTTCACCAACTTCGCGCTCGCCTCGCACATGACCATCGGCGCCTTTGCCGGGTTCGTGGCCAACACGAGCCTCGGCCTGCCGGTGATTCCGTCGCTTCTGGCGGCCTTCGTCATCGCCGGACTTGTTGGCTGGCTTTCCGACGAGTTCATGCTCAAGCCGCTGCGCGCGACGGGGTTCATCACCACGGCCATCGGCTCGATCGCGCTGACGATCGCGCTCGAAAACATCGTGCGCTTCATCTTCGGCAACGCCATGCGGGGCTACAATCTGCCGCTGCGGCGCGATTGGGTGATCCATGACATTCGTGTCAGTCCGCAACAGGCGGAGAATCTGGTCATCGCCGTCGTGGTCATGGCGCTGCTGTTCGCGTTCCTCACGCTGACCCGAACCGGAAAGGCGATGCGTGCGGTTGCCGACAACCCCATGCTGGCCGCGATCAAGGGCATCAACGCGGACATGGTGGCGCGGCTCGTTTCCTTCGTCGGCATGGGCCTGGCGGGCCTCGGCGGCATGCTGATCGGCCTCGACACGACGATCGATCCTCTCGTTGGGTTCAAGACCATCCTGTCGGTGTTCGCGGCGGCGGTCGTCGGTGGCCTCGGCAGCATTCCGGGGGCGGTTGTCGGCGCGCTGGTCATCGGCGTGGGCGAGGAACTCAGCCTGCTGGTTCTGACGCCGGCCTACCGCACGGCGGTCGGTTTCATCGCCATTCTTCTGGTTCTCACCTTCCGGCCGCGGGGTATCCTCGGCCAGCGGGCCTACTGAGGGAACGCCGGCATGGAACACTATCTCGTCGCCATGGGGGTTACGGCCGGCCTCTACGCCGTGATGGCGCTTGGGATGAACGTGATCTGGGGCATGGCGGGTCTGATCAACCTCGGCATGGTCGGGTTTTTCGCGGTCGGCGCCTACACGTCTGGACTGCTGACTCTCAAGTTTGGCTGGCCAATTCCCGCCGGCATTGTCGCCGGCGCGGCGATGGGCGGTCTGGTCGGCGTGCTTGTGGCGCTGATCACCGTTCGGCTGCGCGGCGATTATCTGGCCATCGTGACCCTCGGGTTCGCCGAGACCATGCGCATCGTCATGTCGAACGAATTGTGGATCGCCAACGGCACGGATGGCCTGTCCGGTATTCCGGGGCCGTTCCGTCAGGCGCTCGGTCCGCACCTGTTCAATCTGATGTTCCTCGGCATTGTCGTCGCGGCCACCACGATCCTGTTCTTCCTGTTCGAGCGTCTGTCGCATGCGCCGTTTGGCCGGGTGCTGCGCGGCATCCGCGAAGACGAACAGGTGGTGCAGGTGGCGGGCAAGAACGTGATCATGTTCAAGGTCAAGGCCTTTGCGGTGGGCACCGCGGCCCTCGGCATGGCGGGCGCGCTCTACGGGCATTTCACCAGCTACATCGCGCCCGACCTGTTCGCGCCTCTGCTGACGCTCTACGTCAAGCTGTCGCTTCTGGCGGGCGGGCTCGGCAACAATGTCGGCGCCATTGTCGGGGCGGTACTGGTGGTGTTCTTCCTGGAATCGACCCGGTTCGTCATTCCCTACATCCCCGAGATCAGTGCGGTGCAGGGTGCCGCCTTGCGGGAAATCCTCATCGCCGGAGCGTTGCTGCTGGTCCTCAGGGTCAGGGCGCGCGGCCTGATCCCGGAAAAGATCGCCAATGTCCCGCTGCCTGATCGGCCGCACGCCGCCCTGTCCGCCAAATCCTGAACGAGAACGCCATGCCAGCCAAGACCAGAGATGTTACCCTCGACGATGTCGCCGCCATTGTGGCCATGACCGCGGCTGAGCGCGACCGCATGCAGGTGTACCGTGCGGTTGAGCGGATCGCCGCCGAGACTGTCGGCTTCGTTTTCCTGACGACGCTGAAGTACAACGAGGCGGAGGCCTGCGTCGAACGGCTGCATTCCTCGAACGAGAAGGCCTATCCCGTCGGCGGCCGCAAGCCCCTGTCCAAGATCACGGCGAGTCACAAGGCCATGGATGACGGCGAGGTCTTTCTCGCCGCGACGCGTGCGGCGGTCAAAGAGGCGTTCTTTGACCACGAACTGATTTTTGCGCTGGGGTCCACGGCCATTCTCAACGCACCGATCCGTTTCGGCGGCCGCCGCCTCGGCACCCTCAATTTCTGCGGCGAAGAAGGAAAGTACGGTCCCGGCGAGGTGCGCAATGCCAAGATCCTGGCCGGGCTGCTGATCCCGTGCCTGCTGGCGGAGGCCCCTCGGTGAGGCGACTGCCGACGAGATTATTGCAAGCATCCTGAAAACCGCATCGAGACGAGGAGAGGCGACGATGGCGCTCTATCACTTCAAGAACTTCCAGATGCTCGATCCCGAAATCGGCGAGTTGGCAGGAGGGCACGAGATCATCGTCGAAGGCGACAAGATCAAGGAAGTCTCCGCCAAGGCGATCAAGTCCGCCAAGGCCGAAGTCATCGATTGCGGCAAGCGCACGCTGATGCCCGGCCTGATCGACAGCCACGTGCACGTCGTGCTGTCCGAGGTCGTGATCCGCAACATGGAACAAATTCCACTCACGTTGATGACCGCACGTGCCGCCCGCCTGATGGGAGACATGCTGAATCGCGGGTTCACCTCCGTGCGCGACACCGGCGGCGCCGACTGGGGACTGAAGGAAGCCTCGGAGAAGGGCTATTTCGCCGCGCCGCGCCTGTTCATTGCCGGCAAGGCCATCGGCCCGACTGGAGGCCACAGCGATGGCCGACGGCGTACCGACATGGGTGCGCGCTGTCATTGCTGCAATGCGTTGGCGTTCTCGATGGGCATCGCCGATGGCGTCTCAGGCGTTCGCAAGGCCGTGCGCGAGGAGATGCGGCAAGGCGCCGATCAGATCAAGATCATGATGTCCGGCGGCGTCGCCTCGCCCTATGATCCGCTCGACAGCCTGCAATTCTCGCTGGAGGAGGTCAACGCCGCCGTCGAGGAAGCTCATGCTTTCGGCCGTTACGTCTGCGCCCATGCCTACACCCCAGAGGCTATCACCCGGGCCGCCAACGCGGGCGTGCGCACCATCGAGCACGGCAACCTTATCGACGATGCTTCCGCCAAGCTCATGGCTGAGAAAGGCATGTTCCTCGTCGCCAATCTGGTCACGTATTTCGAGATGAAGAAGCGCGCCGCCGAGTACGGCATGAACGCCGACATGTTGGCCAAGAACGACATCGTGATCGAAGGTGCCTTGCGCTCGCTTGAAATCTGCAAACGGCATGGCGTTCAGGTCGCGTACGGCACCGATCTGCTTGGCGCTCTCCAGAGCGAGCAGTCGGAGGAATTCTCGATCCGTGCCCAAGTGGTGAAGCCGATCGAAATCATTCGCTCCGCCACGAGCATTGGCGCGCGCCTGCTGCGGATGGAAGGCAAGCTTGGGTGCCTGAAACCCGGTGCATTCGCGGACCTGATCGTCGTCGATGGCAATCCGCTGAAGAACCTCAAGCTGTTGCAGGAACAGGGCAAGCACCTCTCCGCCATCATGAAGGGTGGGCATTTCCACAAGAACCGGTTGAACTGAAGCTTCCATGGGAACTCAGCTCCTCCTGACCAACTTCGATCTGCTCGAACCGAGTTTCGGCGAGATCAGGGGCGGCTATGAGCTCCTCATCGAAGGCGATGTTATTCGCGAGCTTTCCGAAAGGCCGATCCGCAGCGCTGGCGCGACGCGGATCGACTGCCTCGGCAAGACATTGCTGCCGGGTCTGATCGACAGCCATGTTCACTCCATTCATTCTGAAGTGAACATCCGCTTCATGGAAGCCTTGCCGTTGACTCTCCTCACGGCAAGGGCAGCGACACGGCTGACGGCCATGCTCAATCGCGGCTTCACCACCGTGCGCGATACCGGCGGCGCTGACTGGGGCATCAAGGAGGCGCTTTCGCAGGGGCACATTGTCGGCCCCCGTCTTTTCATCGCCGGCCAGTCGATCGGGCCGACGGGAGGACACTCGGATTCGCGTCGGCGCAGTTCCTCCGGCGGCGAATGCTTCTGCTGCAACGGCTTGCAGTTCAAGTCCGCCGTTGCGGATGGCGTTGACGAAGTGCGCAAGGCAGCGCGCGAGCAGATGCGACAGGGCGCCGACCATGTAAAGATCATGATGTCGGGGGGTGTCGCATCGCCCTACGACCCGCTCGACAGCCTTCAGTTTTCGGACGGTGAGGTCATGGCGGCGGTGGAGGAATCGAAAGCGTTCGGCCGCTACGTCTGCGCCCATGCCTATAGTGCGGAAGCAATCACGCGAGCGGCGAAACTCGGCGTGCGCACCATCGAGCACGGCAATCTGATCGACGATGCCTCGGCCAGGTTGATGGCGGAAAACGGCATGTATCTCGTGGCCAATCTTGTCGCATATTACGCGATGAGAGAGCGCGCCGCCAAATGGGGCATGACCGCCGAAAGCCTCGAAAAGAACGAAGCTGTCCTGCAAGGCGGCTTGCGCTCCCTGGAGATCTGCAAGCGCAATGGCGTCCCGGTAGCCTTTGGTTCGGATCTTCTGGGTGAACTGCACTGGGATCAGTCGCGCGAATTCGAAATCCGTCAGGAGGTTGTCGCGCCAATCGATATCATCCGCTCGGCAACTCTTGTCGGCGCGGAAATCGTGCGGATGCCAGGCCGGATCGGCACCCTGCTGCCGGGCGCCTTTGCCGACCTGATCCTGGTTGATGGAAACCCGCTCGCAAACATCGCTCTGCTCGCCGGTCAGGGAGAAAGGCTGTCGCTGATCATGAAAGGCGGAACCGTGCACAAGAACAGGCTCAACGCATGAGCAGGCTGACCTCCCGTCGGCTCGGCAGCCTCGCTCTCACGGGGGCGGCGGGTCTATCGCTGGCCTACATCCTGTTGCCCCTGTTCTTCGTCGTCTGGCTGTCCTTCTTCCAGCAGGAAATTCCATCTTTTCCGCCAGAAGGATACTCTTTGAAGTGGTTCGCGGCCGTGCCCGGCAACGACCGGTTCGTTTCCGGGTTTCTCTTGAGCCTGCAGGTGGCCGTCATCGCCACGGCCATCGGCCTGGCGCTGGGCGTGCCGGCGGCCGTGGCGCTGGTGCGTGCCCGCTTTTTCGGCCGCGAGGCGCTGAACAGCCTCTTGCTTCTGCCCCTGGTCGTGCCGGGGATCGTGCTGGGCATCGCGATCTATGTCTTTCACGTCGAGGCGGAAATCCTCACGGAGTGGCACATTCTCGGCTCGCTCGGAGGATTGATCGCCGGGCATGTGCTCATCGTCATTCCCTGGACGGTGCGGCTCGTCACGGCGGGTCTCGTCGGCATGGATCGTGCCATCGAGGAGGCGGCAATGAGCCTTGGTGCGGACCGCTTCACGACGTTCCGGAAAATCACGTTGCCGGCCATCCTGCCCGCCGTGGTGGCCGCCGCCCTGTTCGGGTTCATCGCCTCGTTCGGCAACCTTGAGATGAGCCTGTTCCTCGTCGGGCCCGGGCGGACGACGCTGCCGATCGCCATCCTGCAGTATCTGGAATGGAAGATCGATCCGACGATCGCAGCCGTATCCGTGCTGCAAATCCTGTTCATCGGCGGCGCGATGCTGATCACCGATCGCTTCGTCAAGATCAGCCGGGTGGTGTGAATGGCGCGGCTTGAACTGTCCTCCCTCGTCAAGCGCTACGGCGATCTGCGCGCCGTCAGCGATGTCTCGCTGACCGTCGAGGACGGGGAATTCGTGGTGCTGCTCGGGCCGTCTGGTTGCGGCAAGACGACGACATTGCGCATCGTTGCCGGCTTCGTCGAGCCGACGGCTGGATCCGTGCGTCTCGGGCAGCGGGACATCACGCATCTTCCGCCCTGGAAGCGAAACGCGGGCCTCGTGTTCCAGAGCTATGCGCTGTTTCCCCATCTGACGGTGAACGAGAACGTCGCGTTCGGGCTGGAGATGCGCAAGATGCCCCCTGCCGAGATCGCTCCGCGCGTAGCGGAGGCGCTTAGGCTGGTACGGCTCGCCCATCTCGGCGAACGCCTGCCACGCCAGCTTTCCGGCGGGCAGCAGCAGCGCGTGGCGCTGGCGCGGGCTCTGGTGTTCCGCCCTGACATCCTGTTGCTCGACGAACCCCTCTCCAATCTGGATGCGAAGCTTCGGCAGGACGTGCGCGTGGAAATCCGCGAGCTGCAGCGCAAGATAGGCCTGACGACCGTGATGGTGACGCACGACCAGGAAGAGGCGCTGACCATGGCCGACCGGCTGGTGGTGATGAGCGATGGGCGCATCCGCCAGGTCGGCTCGCAGCAGGATCTTTATGAACGGCCTGCGGATCGGTTCGTTGCGGATTTCGTTGGCCGTTCGACCTTTCTCGAAGGCCATATTGAGACGCCAGGGCGTTTCATCACGCAGGGTGGGTTGACCATCGCCTGCTCGGGGCTGGAAACTGGCCCGGCCGCCATCGCCCTGCGACCAGAGCGCATCGCCCTGCTTGCAGGCGAAGAGAAAGCCGACAACGCCTTCGAGGGGCGTGTGGAGTTTGTCTCCTATCTCGGAGCGCAGGTCGATGTGCATCTGCGCCTCAATGCCAGCGAGCGCATCGTGGTCCAGGTCCCCAATCGGCCGGACCGGACATTGCCAGCGATCGGCGAAGCCGCGAGAATCGGCTGGAGCCGCGAAACCGGAAGGGTGTTTTCCGGGGCTGCGACGACGGACTGAACAGGGAATAAGTCACCAACAGGGAGGACATGACCATGACCAGCACATTCCATCTCAACCGCCGCCAGCTGCTCGGCGCAGCAGCAGGCGTTGGCGTAACAGGCCTGCCCGGCGCGGCGCTGGCGCAGGGCAAGGGCAAGATCGTGGTCGGCACCTGGGGCGGCGACTATGCCCGCCTGCTCAACAAGAACATCGAGCAACCGATCCTCATCAAGAACGGCTGGGAGGTCGTGCAGGATCAGGCCGGTGATCCGCAGCGGCGCTCGAAGATGCTGGCGGAACAGCGCCTGCCGCGCGGCACGTCCGACGTTCAGGGGCTGTCTTCGATCAACATGTTCCAGATGCACGATGCCGGAACCGTGCTGCCGATCGACTATTCCAAGCTCAAGAACGCCGGCAACCTGCTGCCTTCGATGAAATACCCCTGGGGCGTCGGACACATCTATTCGGGCAAGGTCGCGGTATATAATCCGAAGATGATCAACCCGGCGCCCAAGAGTTACAAGGACGTTTTCGACCCCAAACACGGCAACAAGCTGGCGCTGATCGACATCCAGTACCAGTATACGATCGTCTGCGCCGCCCTGGCGGCCGGGGGCAGCACGACGAACCTGGAGCCTGGCAAGAAGCTGCTGCTGGAATGCAAGAAGGCCGGCATGCGCATGTATCCGACCAACGAGGCCTTCGCCGCGGGCCTCAAGTCGGAGGAGTTCGGCATCGGCGTGATGTGGAAGGCGCGCGTGGTGCAGTGGCAGAACGCGGGCATCAGCGTCGAGGCGGTGGCGCCGTCGGAGGGCACGCTCGCCTATGTCTCAGGCTTTGTCATTCCGAAGAACTCGCCCAACAAGGACGGCGCCTACGCCTATGTCGATGCCATGCTCGAAAAGAGCGCCCAGGAGGCCTTCGCGGTCGACATGGGCTACAACCCGACGGTGACCAACGCCGTCGTGGCGCCGGACCTCAACAAGCGCATCGGCTTCACGCCGGACGAGATCAAGAAGCTGGTCGATCTCGATTACGACCACATGAACAAGAACGACACCGCGCTTAAGGAATGGTGGGACAAGGAGCTCAAGGGCTGACGTTGAAGCAGGGCCATCGCCGCCGCCGGCTGCGATGGCCCGCAACCGCCGAAAAGGCGCAACCGGAACCCTGATACGCCATGGCAGCCGCCGCCGCACACGCGCCCCCCGAGGACGGACGAACGTCGATCCTGTCGGCATCGATGCTGATTGGGCCGGCGACGGTGTTCGTCGTGATCGGACTGCTGGCGCCACTGGCGATCCTGTTCCGCTACAGCCTCAACCGCTTCGAGCCGCGGCGTATGATGGTCGAGGCCTTCACGGCGGAGAACTACATCCGGTTCTTTTCCGATCCGTTCTACACCGGCATCTTCTGGACCACTTTGCGCGTCGCGGCGCTGTGCACGATCATCTGTCTGGTGATGGGCCTGCCACTGGCCTACGTGCTGGCGCGCACGCAGACCCGCTACAAGAACATTCTGATCATGCTCGTGGTGCTGCCGCTGTTCGTCGGCAATGCCGTGCGCGCGGCCGGCTGGATGACGCTGTTCGGCTCGAAGGGCTTCCTGAACGTCTCGCTTATGCAACTCGGCGTGATAGACCAGCCGATGCAGATCATGTTCACCGAGGTCGCGGTGATCTTCGGCATCATCGCCGTCAACCTGCCGTATATGGTGCTGACGTTGCAAAGCGTGATCGAGGGCGTCAACCGCAATGTCGAGGAGGCGGCATTCAGCCTGGGGGCAGGGCCCGTGACGATGTTCCGCCGCGTGCTGCTGCCCTTGGCGCTGCCCGGCATCCTGGCAGGAACCATCCTGACCTTCATCCTGGGTATGAATGCCTATGCCACGCCGGTGCTGCTTGGCGGTCCGAAATTCAAGATGATGGGTCCGCTGGTCTTCGGTCAGTTCCAGCTCAACAACTGGCCCTTCGGGGCCGCCATTGCCTTCGTTTTGATGACGGCGACGCTGGTGCTGACGGCGTCTGCAAACCTGATGGTGCAGCGCCGCTACCGGCGCTGAGGAGTGAACATGGCGCTCGAACGCGGAATGGTGGTTGCGGCGCAACCGGAGGCAGTGGAAGCTGGCGCAGAGGTGCTGGCGGCCGGCGGCAATGCGGTCGATGCGGCGGTTGCGACCGCCTTGACCCAGACCGTGGTCGATCCGCAAATGTGCGGCCTGGCCGGGTTCGGCTGCATGCATGTCTACGATCCCGCCCGCGCCCGGCACGAGACCATCGATTTCTATGCCCGCGTGCCACGCTCGGCCAAGCCGGACATGTGGGAAGCCAAGCTCGTGTCGGAGTCCGACGACGGCTTCGGCTTCTTCCTGTCCGATCGTTCGAACGAGATCGGCTATGGTTCGATCGCCACGCCGGTCACGCTGCGTGGCCTCGATCTGGCACTGGCGCGCCACGGCACGCTGCCGCTCGCAACGCTGATCCAGCCCGCCATCCGCCATGCGCGCCAGGGCGTCATGGTGCGACCGCATATGGCCGCCTATTGGGGGCAGGTGCCGACCGAAAGTCGCGCGCCCCATCAGGATTTCCTGACCGCGTTGCCGGCGACGCGGCGCATCTACGCGCATGAGGACGGCAGCATCCACAAGGTTGGCGAGACCCTGAAGAATCCGGACATGGCTCGTACGCTCGAACGGATCGCCGAGCATGGCGCGGAGGATTTCTTCACCGGCGGCATCGCCGCCGAGATTGCCGCCGACATGCGGGCGAACGGCGCGCTCTTGGACGCCGACGACGTGGCCAATTCCCGCCCGGTGATCGGCGCGCCGATCTGGGGAACGTATCGCGGGCTGCGCATCGCCAGCAATCCACCGCCCGGAGGCGGCGTGAAGCTGATTGAGATGCTGAACATCCTGGAGCATTTCGACCTGGCGGCCATGGGGCACAATTCGCCGGCCTATATCGCCACCATCGCCGAGGCGATGAAGATCGGCGCGGTTGATCGCGACGCCACCCACGGCGATCCGGAATTCCTCGACGTGCCGGTCGCGCGGCTGACATCGAAGGCTTATGCAGCGGAGATGGCCGCCCGCATCAAGAGGGGCGAAAAGACCCATGTGCCGCGCCTGAAGGCCCGCGAAGCGGCCGATACGACCCACGTCTGCGTTGTCGATCGCACGGGTCTTTGCGTGTCGCTCACCCACACGCTCGGCACGCCTTCGGGCGTTGTCACCGAAGGGCTTGGGTTCATGTACAACGGCGCGATGGGTGCCTTCGATCCGCGCCCGGGCCGGGCAGGGTCGCTTGCGCCGGGCAAGCGGCGCATGTCCTCGATGGCGCCCTCCATCGTGTTCAGGGATGGCAAGCCGTTTTTCATCGTCGGCGCTCCGGGCGGCACCTACATCACGCCTGGCATCCTGCAGGCGATCCTGAACGTCGTGGATTTTGGCATGAGCGCGCTGGAGGCGATCTCCGCCCCCCGCGTCTGCGCGACATCGGACACGATCTGGATCACCAACCGCATCCTGCGTTCCACGGAAGCGGCGCTGCGGACCATGGGCTATCCGGTGAAGCGCTCGCCATTCAACTACTACTTCGCTGGCCTCCACGGCATTCGCGTCGTCGACGGCGTCCCAGATGGCGCCGCCGATCCGGGCCGCGACGGCATGGCGCTGGCGGTCTGAAACCATCGGGTGAAACGGAGACGAAGTCATGACGATTGGCGTGGGCGGCTCGACGCCCGAGAAGGAACTCGCGGCGTTGAAGAACATGCGCGGCGACGTTCCGCCCATTGGCGTGGACGAGCGCCTCAGGCGTATCGACAAGGCGCAGCGGCTGATGCGGGACAAGGGCATCGACGCGCTCTGGCTCGATGTCTCTTCGAGCCTGACCTATTTCACCGGCCTGAAGATGCGCCGCACCGAACGCGCCCACGGCGCGATCTTGCCTGCAAACGGAGAGATCATCTACCTGTCGCCGGCCTTCGAGGTCGAGAAGCTGATGACCATGGTGACCTTTGGGGACAAGGTCGCGCGCTGGGAAGAAGATGAGGACCCGACGGCGCTGGTGATCGACAGCATTCGCGCGCTGGGTGTCGAGCGCGGCGTCATCGCGGTCGACGAGGCGACCCCGTTCTTCACCTTCGACGGTTTGCGGCGGGCCGGAAACGCCTTTTCCTTCGTGAACGGATCGGACGTCACGGCGGCTTGCCGGATGATCAAGTCGGATCACGAAATTGCCCTGATGCAGACCGCGAAGAACATCACCCTGGAGGTGCACAAGGCGGCGGCACGCATCCTTAGCGAAGGCATGACAACGACCGAAGTGCAGGCCTTCATCGCGGCCGCGCATCGCAAGGCCGGTTCGGAAGGCGATGTCGGATTCAACGGCGTGCTCTTCGGCGAAGCGACGGCCTATCCCCATGGCGTTCCCTATCCGCAGGTCCTCAAGCCCGGCGACATGGTGCTGATCGACACCGGTGCGCCGATCGACGGCTATCTGTCGGACATCACGCGCTCGTATGTGTTTGGCGAACCGTCGCAGCGTCAGCGCGAGGTCTGGAACCTCGAAAAGGCGGCGCAGGCTGCCGGTTTCGCTGCGGCGAAGCCCGGAAACCGCTGCGAGGACATCGACATCGCTGCGCGCGGCGTCATCGCCGCCGGCGGGTTCGGCCCCGGTTACGCGACGCCGGGCCTGCCGCACCGCACCGGGCACGGCATCGGCCTCGACGTGCACGAATGGCCCTATCTGGTGAAGGGCGACCGCACCGTTCTCCAGCCCGGCATGACGTTCTCGAACGAGCCGACGATCTGCATCTACGGCGAGTTCGGCATCCGCCTGGAAGACCACATGGTCATCACCGAGACCGGTGCGCGCTGGTTCACGCGGCCGGCCCACTCGGTGGACGATCCATTCGGACTGGATGTGGGGTAGGGGCCAGGCGAGCGGTTTGAGCAGGCCTGCGCCGGGGGCTCCGGTTCTAGGCACCCTGTCAAGTCGAGGCCAGCCTCGTTCTTGCCACCGCCGTCAGCCGACAGGCGGCGTCCCGTGGGTGTGAAAGCTCTCGATTGTCTTCAGCCCCCAGGCCTGCCCTTTCTTCCGCTCCGTCTCCGTCCAGGTCACGATCTGCCAGTCCGGATCGAGGATCAGCCGCGCGCCGGCATTTGCCACTTCCACGCGATTCCCGGCGGGCTCCCAGACGTAGATGAAGAATGTCTGCTGGACCGCGTGCTTGTGCGGGCCGGTTTCGATGTAGACGCCGTTCTCGAGGAAGACGTCGGCGGCCTGAAGCACCTGCTCGCGCTGATCCACGGCGTAGGTCACGTGGTGGAATCGCCCCCGCGAGCTCGTCATGTCGCGCGTGTAGGCAATGTCGTATGTCTTGTTGTTGACGGTGAACCAGCACCCGCCAAGCTTGCCTGAATCGAGCAGGATCTGCTCGGTCACGCGGGAGCCGAGCGCCTTCGGAATGAAGTCTCGGATGGCATCGACGTCCTGCGCGAGCAGGTTGAGATGGTCCAGCCGGCGCACGTTGCACCCCCGACCATGCTGGCGCTGCGCCTGGTTCTTCAGGCTTGGGCGCTCAGCGGGCGGTGCCTCGTATTTCCGGGTGTCGAAATAGACCTCGAAGATGTGGTCGTCCGGATCGCGGAAACGGTAGGCCCGCCCGTGGCCGAGATCGCCTTCGGTCCAGCCAATTCCGCAGCCCATGGCTTCGATCGCCGCCACGCGCCGGAGCAGGGCGGCTTCCGACGATGCGCGATAGCCGATATGCGCGACTCCGGTGGTCCGCGATGCCGTCAGTTTCAGCGTGTGGAACTCATAGTCGTCCCAACCGCGCAGATACACAGATTCACCCTCGCGCCCGCTTTCGGTCAGCCCGAGAACATTGACGAAGAAGTCGAGGCTTTCCTGCGGCTTGTTCGTCAGCATCTCGACGTGGCCGAGGTGCGCGATGTCATGGCACGGTTCTGTCATGGCACTCACTGCTGCTGGATGCCGGCGCGGCGGATCACCTCGCCCCAACGGGCGATGTCGGTCTTCAGGCGTTCGCCGATGGCGGCGGGCGTGCCACCCCCAGGTTCGATTCCAAGGTCGAGCAACCTCTGGCGGACACCGGCGTCGCCCAGCGAGGAGACGATGGCCTCGTTCAGCACGCGCACGACCTCCGCCGGCGTCCCTGCCGGCGCGAAGACTGCGTTCCAGGATGTGACATCAAAGCCGGGAACGCCGCTTTCCGCGACGGTCGGAACGTCGGGGAGACCGGCGAAACGCCGTGGACCGGATGTCGCCAGGGCGCGCAGCTTGCCCTCCTGCATGAGGGCTTTGGCGGCCACATAGCCGTCGATCACCAGGTCGACATCCTTGCGAAGCAGCGCCGTGATGGCGTCCGGCGTGGTCCTGAACGGCACGATCTCCATGCTCACGTTCGCCATCGATCTGAAGAGGTTCGCCGAAAGGTTCTGGCTGGACCCGACGTTGATCGTGCCGATGTTGAGCGCGCCGGGCCGCGCCTTGGCTGCGGCCAGAAGATCCCCAAGGGTCTTGTGGGGGTGGTCACCCGACGTCAGAATCAGGAAGTCGAAGAAACCGAGCGATGACACAGGCGCAAACTGGGTCAGCGGATCATAGCCAAGCTCTTTCACGAGTGGCACGCTGATCGCGGTGCCGTTGGTGAACAGCACCAGGGTATAGCCATCTGCCGGCCCAGTCAGCGCCGTCTGCGCCGCCGCGACGCCGCCGGCGCCGGGCTGGTTCACGATGACGATCCGCTGGCCCAGCACCTGGCTGAGGCGATCTCCGACGACGCGCGAGGTGATGTCCGCCAGTCCACCGGGGCCGAAGGGCACGATGAGGCGGATGGGCTTGTCGGGATAACGGGCCTGCGCGCGAAGAGGAGCGGCGCCGGTAGCTGCGGCAGCGGCTGCGGCGATCAACATGCGACGGGTCAGCATTTCTGGTCTCCTTGGAATCCGTAAAGCCTCGCCGGGTTTTCGACGAGCAGCCGGTGCAGGGCTTTCGCGTCGCCGTACTCCGGCAACATGTCGACGAGATCGGCTTCGTCGACCTCGTGCTTGAGGTTGGGATGCGGAAAATCGGTGCCCCAAAGAACGCGGTCCGGCGCGACGTTCATCAAGGCGCGGGCGAAGGGGATGGCGGCGTGGAACGGCGGGTCGGCAATGCGTTCCGCGCCCGAGACCTTCACCCAGACATGCGCGTGCCGGAGCAGGCCCGTTAGGTGCCGGTGCGGTTCCTGGGCAATCCCGTCCTTTGCCGGCGTGCGGCCCATGTGGTCGATCACCGCGATGACCGGCAGCGCCGCGATCATGGGCGACAGGGCTTCGATGTCCGGCGCGTCGAGATGCAGGACCACATGCCAGCCGAGGGGAGCGATGCGCCGGATCACGCGGTGGAAAACATCCATGTCCGGCGCGCCGCCCAGGTGTTTGACGAAATTGAAGCGGACACCGCGAACGCCGCCCTCATGCAGCACGGCGTAGGCGTCGTCGCCGAATGTGTCGTCGACGATCGCCACGCCGCGATAGGTTTCCGGCGCGCTTGCGATGCAGTCCAGCATCGCGCGATTGTCCGTGCCGTGGCAGGAGGCCTGCACGATGACGGCACGGGAAAGCCCGAGACGGGCATGCAGGCCCGCTAGCGCTTCCTTTGGCGCGTCCTGCGGCGTGTATCGCCGGTCAGGAGCGTAGGGGAACCGACCGGCCGGGCCGAAGACGTGGCAATGCGCGTCGCAGGCGTTGGCCGGCGGCGTGTAGAGCGGCCGTCTTTCCAGGGCTTTCCCGCAGGACATCAGCCCCAGACTTCCTTCGCGACCTCGACGACGCGCTGCAGTTTCTTCCATTGCGACTCCTCGGCGAGAAGATTGCCCTCTTCCGTCGAAGCGAAGCCGCACTGTGGCGACAGGCAGAGCTGCGAGAGCGGCGCGAACTTCGCGGCCTTCTCGATCCGGCGCTTCAGGCTGTCCTTTCGCTCCATGTCGCCGACTTTGGTGGTCACAAGGCCGAGCACCACATGCTTGCCGCGCTTCGGCAGGAAGCGCAGCGGCTCAAAGCCGCCGGAGCGCTCGTCGTCCCATTCCATGAAGTAGCCGTCCACGTCGATCTCGTTGAACAGCATGTCGGCGACCGGCTCGTAGCCGCCCGAGGCGATGAAGGTCGACTTGAAGTTGCCACGACAGGTATGGGTCGTGATCACCATGTCGTCCGGGCGGTCTTTCGTCGCCATGTTGATGACGTCGCGGTAGGCGGTCATCAGCCGCGCCGGATCATCCCCGCGCTTGGACAGCATGTCGCGCTGCTCGGGATCGCAGAAGTAGGACAGCGAGGTGTCGTCGAGTTGCAGGTAGCGGCAGCCGGCCTTGTAAAAGGTCTTGACCGCCTTGGCGTAGGCCTTGCCGAGATCATGGAAGTATTCATCCATATCCCGGTAGACCGTGGCGTTGATCGAGGCGCTGCCACCCCGATAGTGCAGCATCGACGGCGAGGGGATGGTCATCTTCGGCACCTTGCCGGTGACCTTCGCCAGATACTTGAAATGCGCGATGTGCGGATGGTCCGTCGGGAAGTCGATCTTGTTCACGACGCGGATCGAGTGACCCTTGGTGGTGACGCCCTTGAACGCGATGCCCGCGCTCTCGACCCCTTCGACGCCTGTCAGGTGCTCCAGGAAGTCGAAGTGCCAGAAGGCGCGCCGAAACTCGCCGTCAGTGACCGCCTGAAGGCCGATCTCTTCCTGCTTTTTAACCAGCGCCTTGATCTCGGCATCCTCGACCTTTTTCAGGTCCCCTTGCGAAATCTGCCCGGCCTCGCGCTTGCTTCTGGCGTCCTTCAGCGCCTGCGTGCGGAGCAGGCTGCCCACCATGTCGGCCCGGAAGGGTGGCTTGCGCTTCATGTCATGTCTCCTCGTCTTGCCAGATGATCTGTTTTTCCATCGTCTGCGGCCGCGAGGCCGAGATAGCGTTCGAGCGGCGCGGCATCGGTCAGCAGCGCCGCGCTTTGCGACGCGTGCACGATGCGCCCCCGTTCCAGGATCACCGCCTTATCGGTCAGTCCGAGGATCGTGCGCGCATGCTGTTCCACGATGATCGACGCCAGGCCTTCCTCGCGGCGCAGCTTCGTGAGCGCGGCGAGCAGTTCCTGGATGATGATCGGCGCCAGTCCCTCTGTCGGCTCGTCGAGCAGCAGCAGCCTGGGGTTGAGCACCAGTGCGCGGCCGATGGCGAGCATCTGCTGCTCGCCGCCAGAAAGCTGGCTGCCGAGATTGGTCTTTCTTTCCGCCAGGCGCGGGAAAAGCTGGAACACGCGCTGCGGTGTCCAAGGACCCGGTATGGCCACGGCGGTGAGGTTCTCGGTCACCGAGAGCGTGCGGAAGACGTTGCGTTCCTGGGGCACCCAGCCTACCCCGGCCAGCGCCCGCGCTTCCGGCGGCTTCGCCGAAATATCCTGTCCGCCGAGACGGATGCGGCCGCCGTGGCGCCGCGTCACGCCGATGATGCTGTTGACGAGTGTCGTCTTTCCGACGCCGTTTCGGCCGAGAAGGGCAAGGGACTGGCCTTCGCCCAGCGTCAGGGCGATGTCGTGCAGCACGATCGCGGCGCCGTAGCCGGCGGAAAGGGCGTCGATTTCCAGTAGCTCAGCCATGCATGGCCTCGCCGAGGTAGGCGGCCTTGACGTCGGGATCGGCGGCGACGTCCTGCGGCAGGCCTTCGGTCAACACCCTGCCGTTGACGAGCACGGTGATCCGCGTGGCGAAACGGAACACCACATCCATGTCGTGCTCGATGAGCAGCACCGAAACGTCCTCAGGCAGTTCCGCCACGCTGTCCAGCAACAGTTTGCGCTCGGCTTCCGGTACGCCGGCAGCCGGTTCGTCCAGCAACAGGACCTTCGGCCTGACGGCAAAGGCCGATGCGATTTCAATCTGCCGCTGCCGCCCGTAGGGGAGCGTGTCGACGCGCTCGTCCATCACGTCGGCAAGGCGGAAGCGCTCCAGGATGGCTGCGGTCTCGCTGATGGCGGCGCGGTCAGCGTCGAGACGTCCGAACAGGCGCCCGCCGTGTCCGAGCCGCTCGGTCACGACCATCATGATCATTTCCAGCACGGTCAGCCCGGCGCAGAGCTGGTTGATCTGGAAGGTGCGGGCGAGTCCGAGTTTCACCCGGGCTTCCCGCGACAGGCTGGTGATGTCCAGACCGTTCATCTCGATACGGCCCTCGGACGGCGTGATGACGCCGGTCAGCAGGTTGACAAGGGTGGTCTTGCCCGCGCCGTTCGGCCCGATCAGCGCATGGCGCGCGCCCTGTTCAAGCGTGAACGAGACGTCATCGGACGCGACGATGCCGCCGAAGCGCTTCGTAAGGCCCTGGGTGCGCAAGACGACGCTCATGGCCTGCGTCCCCCCGGCGCCAGCGACCGGATGCGTCGGGCAACCGCGCCGACTCCGCCGTAGATGACCTCGCGGCCGCCGAGGACGAACACGACGAGCAGCAGGCCTATCCAGAACTGCCAGTATTGCGGCGTCAGCGCCGCGATCCAGTCCTGCAGGAACTTGAATGCGATAGCGCCGATAATGCCGCCGTAGAGGTAGCCCGTGCCGCCGATGATGAGCACCAGCATCAGGTCCGCAGAGCGATGGAAGGCGAGGGCATCGAGCGAGACGAATTGCGTGGTCTGCGCCATCAAGGCGCCGGCCGCTCCGGCATAGGCCGCGGCAAGGCTGTAGATCGCTGCAAGCCGCCAGCCGGGCGGCACGCCCGATGCCGCGGCCCGAAGCTGGTTATCGCGGATCGCGCGCAGCGACAGGCCGAATGGCGAATGTACGATCCGGCGCGCGATGACGAACAGGATGAAGAGGACGGCGAGGGAGTAGAGATAGGCAGTCTTGCCCAGCAGATCGAACTCGAAGCGCCCGAGAACGGGCTGCATCGTGATGCCCTGGAGGCCATCGGCGCCGCCGGTCCACTTGCCGAGCGAATTGGCGAGCTCGTGCAGCAGTGAGGCGATGCCGAGCGTCACCATCAGCCGCGTCAGGTCATTGCCGCGCAGGATCAGCGGCGACGTCACCAGGCCGAGCGCGGCCGAAATGACGATGGCGAAGCCCAGCCCCGCGATGGGATCGGCCGTCACATGCAGCGCCAGCAGCCCCGCGCCGTAGGCGCCAAATCCGAGGAACGCGGCATGGCCAAGCGACACGATGCCGGCATAGCCGAGGATCAGGTCCAGCGAGATGGCGAAAAGCGCGAGGATGGCGATTTCGTTCAGGATCAGCAGTTGGCGCGGAAAGATGAAGAAGGCCGCGAGCGCAAACAGCCAGAACAGCGACTCGAACGGCGACCAGCGGCGCGACAGCGTCAGCGAGGTCCGGATGCGGGATTCAAGCGAAGGGGCGTTCATGTCCGCGACCTCGCGAACAGCCCTTCCGGCTTGACGATCAGGATGACCACCATGATCGCGTAGATGATGAAGGCGCCGGCCCAGGGGATGTAGTATTTGCCGGCAACATCGGCGACGCCCAGCAGCATTGCAGCGAGGAATGGGCCGGTCAGCGTGGACGTGCCCCCCACGGTCACCACGATGAGGAAATAGATCATGAACTTGAGCGGGAACGTCGGATCAAGGCCCATGAGTTCGATTCCCAGCGCGCCGCCAAGCCCGGCAAGACCCGAGCCGATGGCGAAGGTCACCGCGAAGAGCTGGCTGACCGGGATGCCCAGGCCACGCGCCACGCGAGCATCATCGACTGCGGCGCGCAGGCGACTGCCGAAACGCGTCCGCGTGAAGGCGTACTGCAGCGCGAGCACGAGCAGGCCGCAGAGGATGATGACGAAAAGCCGGTAGCGCCCGACAGCAATGCCCGCGACTTCAAAACGGCCCTGCAGCCACGGCGGCAACCGGATGATCTGTTGCATCGACCCCATGACGTAGTCCGTGGCCGCCACGGCCATGAAGACCAGGCCGATGGTGAAAAGCACCTGATCGAGGTGGCTTTTCGCGTACATCGGCCGGTACAGCAGCCGTTCCAGTATGACGCCCGCCAGGGCGGAAATGAGGAACGCCGCCGGCAGCGTCCACAGGAATGGCACGCCCAGGCGCTGCATCAGCACGACCGTCACGTAGCCGCCCGCCATGGCGAAGGCGCCGTGAGCCAAGTTGACGAAGTTCATGAGGCCCATGGTCACGGACAGACCACAGGCCAGCACGAACAGCACCATGCCATACGCGATGCCGTCGAACAGAAGCGTCAGCATGGAGCCGGCGACTCCGCCAGTGCGCGGATTGGACTGCGGCGGCTCACTTCTTCGCGGCTTTCGCGGGGTCCTTCACGTTGGGGATCGTGTGGAACTCGACGTTGTGGAGTTCGCCGTTCACGCGCTCGACCTTGCGGATGTAGACGTTCTGAATGATGTCGCGGGTCTCCGGATCGATCGACATTGGGCCGCGCGGGCTCTCCCAGCTCAGGCCCTTCATCGCCTCGACCAGCGCCTCGCCGCCCTGTCCGTTGGTCTTCTTCAGGCCCTCGTACAGCGCATGCATGCCGTCGTAGCCCCCAACGGACATGAAATTCGGCCGCATGCCTGGATTGGCGCGCTGGAACGCCTCGACATAGGCCTTGTTCGTGGCGCTCGGGTGGGCCGCCGAGTAATGGTGCGCGGTCGTGACGCCGAGCGCGGCATCGCCCATCGCGGGCAGGATGTCGTCGTCGGTCACGTCGCCGGTGCCGATCAGGCGGATGCCGCTCTTGTCGAGACCGCGCTCGGCGAACTGTTTCATGAAGGTCGAGCCTTGCCCCGATGGCACGAAGATCAGGATCGCTTCCGGCCGCGCGTCGGCGGCGCGCTGCAGGAAGGGCGAGAAGTCGGGGTTCTGCAACGGAATGCGCATCGCCTCGGTCTGGCCGCCGGCCTCCTTGAACGTTGCGGTGAAGGAAGCCTCGACGTCGTGCCCCGGCGCGAAATCCGACACCATCGTCACGATCCGCTTGATGCCCTGCTGGGCGATCCAGGTGCCGAACGGGCCGGAAATCTGCGGAACGACCTGGCTGGTGCGCACGATGAACGGCGAGCGCTCCGTGATGATCGACGTGGCGGCGGCCATCACGACCATCGGCGTCTTGCCCTGTGTCGCGACCGGCGCCGTGGCGAGCGCGATCGGCGTCAGGCCGAAACCGCCAATCGCCGTCACCTTGTCATTGACGATCAGTTCCTGCGACAGGCGACGGCCGACATCCGGAACGCCGGTATCGTCCTTGATGATCAACTCGACCTTGCGGCCGGCGACACTGGCGCCCTTCTGCGCCATGTAGAGGTTGGCGGCGGCGGCGATCTGCTTGCCGGTTGAGGTGAAGGGGCCAGTCAGGGGCAGGACGAGGCCAATCTTGATCGGCTCGCCCTGCGCCCTGGCGATCGAAGGCATCATGCCCACCGCCGCGGTTGCGCCGATTCCCTTGAGGATCGTCCTGCGTTCCATTGCTTCCTCCTCTTGCCGGCCTTTTGCCGTCCGGCTGTTGTGGTACTTCTAGGTGTTGTTCCATCCGCGGTAGACAAGGCCGGCCTTCGCCAGCCCTTCGCGCATGCCATACATGTCAAGACCAAGCTCGCCGGCGGCCAGCCGACGCCGCTTGTCCACTTCGTTCGCCTCGCGCGCAAGACCGGCCGCCGCGACCTTGGCGGCATCGAGGCGCGGCACGACGACCACGCCGTCATCATCCGCGATGACGACATCGCCAGCCTGGACAAGGGCGCCCGCGCAGACGATCGGCACGTTGACCGAGCCGAGCGTCGCCTTCACCGTTCCCTTGGCCGAGATCGCCCGCGACCAGACAGGAAAACCCATCTCCGTCAGCGGCTTTACGTCGCGCACGCCGGCATCGATGATCAGCCCGCGCGCCCCGCGCGCTTTCGCCGAGGTCGCGAGCAGGTCGCCGAACATGCCGTCCGTGTTGTCTGCCGTGCAGCCCACAACGAGCACGTCGCCGGGCTGCACTTGCTCGATGGCGACATGGATCATCCAGTTGTCGCCAGGTTGGGCCAGGATGGTCACGGCCGCTCCCGCGATGCAGGCTCCGGGGTAGATCGGCCGCATGTAGGGCTTGAGCAGGCCGATGCGGCCCATCGCCTCGTGCGTTGTCGAGACGCCGAGCCGCGCGAGGGTCTCGACAGCAGCCGCGTCCGGACGGGGCACGCCAGTGATGACGGTCGGCGTCATGCCAGTGTCTCCAGCGCTTCCGGGAACAGCCGCTGGTAGGCCTCGCCGTAGGTCATCGCCTTGCCCGAGTTGCGCCCGCCCTGCATGCCGCGATTGAGGGCGACGCGCGTGTAGTAGTCCCAGAGGTGCTTCTGCGCCGCGAGAACCTCGAAGGCCTTGCGCTTCGTCTCCCAGACCTCATCGATGTTGAGGATGACGTTCGGCTTGAAGTTGCACTGCTCGGGCTGGTGCGGTTCGAACAGGAACACCGGCGGCGCGGCATAGGCCCGGTTCGGGTCCGGATTGTGGCCGGCCGCCTGCGCGATGATGCGGGCCTCCTGGGCGAAGCGTGTCGCTTCCGGATGATCGACATTATAGGGGTCCTCAAGGCTGTGCGTGAGGACGAAACTCGGATTCATATCGTGGAAGATGTCGATGGCGCGATCGAGCATCGCCTGGTTCGTGCGCAGGGGATAGTCGCCGGCATCCATGAATTCGATCTCGGCGCCGAGCACGGCCGCGGCCCGTTCCGCTTCGTCCTTGCGGCCGGCCTTGACCTCGGCAAGGGTCGCGCCGGCCTTCTTCCAGGCGAACTGGCTTTCGCCGCGTTCGCCATAGGACAGGCAGAGAATCTTGATCCGCATGCCGCGCCGGGCATGCAGGGCGATCGCGCCGCCGGCGCGCCAGACGAAATCGCCGGGATGGGCAGTGATCACAAGGCCTGTCTTCGTCATGGCACTCCAGTCCTATTCGGCCGCCGCGAGCCGGCGCTCCGGGGCATAAGCGGTTCCATCGAAAAGCATGCGCGCGGTTCTCAGCAAGCCGGCCCGTTCGATCACCGGCCGTTCCGGTGTGCCGCCGACCGTGAGGTTCACGGTGAATTCGCCCGTCGGATGCTCGACGACGACGGCCCGTTCCCGACCTTCCGGCATGCGCGTCACCGTGCTGGCGGGAGAGCCGGGCAGCGCCGCCGCCGTGGCGACGGTGACGGCTGCGAAGACGCCGATCGAGGCGTGGCACTCGTGGGGGATGAAACTGCGCGTGGCCATGCTGCCGCCGGCTCGCGGCTCGGCGACGAGGCAGATCTTGGGAACGGCCTTCTTCGAAACATCGCCAAGAGTCATTATCGGTCCGGCCTTCAGTCGGATGGATTCGATCCGCGCCTTGAGTTCGTCGTCCTTGTCCAGTTGCTCGCGGGACTCGTGACCGGTCCGGCCCATGTCCGCTGCCTTCATCACGATCACCGGCATGCCATTGTCGATCAGCGTGCACGGCACCCCGTCAATCACGTCGACGGCATGCCCGGTTGGCAGCAGTGACCCGCACACGGAGCCTTCCGTGTCGAGAAAGGTCACGGTGATGGGCGCCGACGTTCCCGGCGCGCCGTCGATCCTGGCGCTGCCATCGTAGTTCACGCGGCCCGCCGGAGTCTCGATCAGCAGGTCGGCCACGGTTCCGGTGTTCACCGTCCGCACACGCACGTTCGTCTTCGACTCCAGCGCGCGCACCAGCCCGCGCTCGATCGCGAAAGGCGCGACGCCGGCCAGGATGTTGCCGCAGTTCGGCGTGGTATCCACCATCGGCCTGTCGACGCCGACCTGTGCGAACAGGAAGTCGACATCGATCCCGGGTTCGGTGGAGCGCGAGACGATCGCCACTTTCGACGTCAGCGGATGTGCGCCTCCCAGCCCGTCGACCTGGCGCGGGTCCGGCGACCCCATGAGCGCCAGCAGCAGCGCGTTGCGCTCGGCCTCGTCGGCCGGCAGGTCGTCGGCGAGGAAATAGGCGCCCTTGGAGGTGCCGCCGCGCATCAGCATGCAGCGTACGCCGCGCAACGCCATCTCAGCCCCCATCGGTGATGCCGGCGCGGCGGATGACCTCCCGCCAGGTCGCGATTTCGGACTGGATCAGCGCGCCGAAACGGTCCGGCGTCGCGGGCGCCGCGATGGCGCCGTCGTTGCGCAGGGTCGTCTCCACTTCGGGCGAGCCAAGCAATGCGTTGATCTCCGCGTTCATGCGCCGGATGATGGCTTCCGGGACGCGCGCGGGTGCGACGAGTCCGTACCACTGCAGGGCTTCGAAGTTCGGCAGGCCGCTCTCGGCGATGGTCGGCAGGTCCGGCGCG
>DAOMXN010000003.1:0-47934 GCA_035437025.1 Beijerinckiaceae bacterium
GCCTCCAAGCTTCCGGCCAACGAGCGCAAGGCCATCGAAGCGATGGAGGCGGCCTCCGCGCGCGGCACCGCGCTTTCGCCGAGCCTGCGCGCCCGGATTTCGGCGCAGGTGACACAAGGCACGCAGAGTGCCGGACCGAAGCAGCAACTCGCCATGCGTCCGGCGCTGGCGGGGCGCACGTCCAAGGGCAGCAGCGGTCAGGACCTTCGCTATGTCGGCCCGGACGTTGATTTCGACCGGGCTCGGTAAAGCGCCGACTGCGACAATCTGTCCGAGCCCCGCGCTGCAAGCCGCAACGCTCGCAAGCATTGCGGCTTTTTCATTTCCCAATCCGCGACTTGTTCCTCTCGCTAGAATGATCCGAAACTGGCTTTTTCAAATTAGAATTTCTCTAAGATATTGAAATCGCTGATAATAAATTGACGTCCCCAACATCGTGCCGTAGGCATCGCTGCATAACCGAACCCGGACCTTGAATCCGGCCCAGCGGAGCATGTCATGCATTCGAAGTCCCTTCGCCCGGCAGCGCTGGCTGCAGCGTTGTTCTGCACTCCTGCCGTCGCGCAGGAGGTCAATGTCTATACATATCGCGAGCCCGCGCTGCTCAAGCCCCTGCTCGATGCGTTCACCGCCGAAACCGGCATCAAGGTCGCCACGATCTTCGCCAAGGAAGGTCTGGAAGAACGCATCGCTGCCGAAGGGACGCGCAGCCCCGCAGACGTGTTCATGACCGCAGATTTCGCCTCGCTCGAACGCGCCCGGACAATGGGGCTTACGCGGCAGGTCAACTCGGAAGCCCTGAGCCGGGCCATCCCACCCGGCTATCGCGACGCGCAGGGCCACTGGTACGGCCTGACGTACCGCGCCCGCGTCGCCTATGTTTCCAAGGCCAGGGTATCGGAGACGCAACTGACCTACGAGGATCTGGCCGATCCGAAATGGAAGGGCCGTTTCTGCCTGCGCAGCGGCAAGCACATCTACAACAACCTGCTCTTTGCCGCAGCCATCGCCCACATGGGCGAGGCCAAGGCAGAAGACTGGATCAGGGGGCTCAAGGCCAACCTGGTTCGCAAGCCCTCGGGCGGAGATCGCGAAGTGGCGAAGGACATCGCCTCGGGTGCCTGCGATATCGGATTTGCCAATACCTACTACATGGGACACATGCTCAACGGCGCCCCTGATCAGAAGCCCTGGGCCGAAGCGGTGCGCGTCGTCCTGCCGAAATTCCGGAACGGCGGCACCCACGTGAACCTTTCAGGCATAGCCATCATGAAGAACGCACCGAATGCCGCCAATGCGCAGAAGCTCGCGGAATGGCTGGTCGGCGAAAAGGCGCAGGCGCTCTACTCGAAGGTGAACTATGAATTTCCGGTGCGGGCCGGCGTTCCCATCGATCCGGCGATCGCCGGTTTCGGTGTGTTGACACCGGATACGCTCAGTTTCGAAGCTATCCTCAAGGAGCGCACGAAAGCGGCTGATGTCGTCGATCGCGTCGGCTTCGACGGTGGTCCGGGGTCGTGACAGGCGCCAGCGCAGCCATTCCTTCAGCTCTCGGTCGCCGCTCGTCTTCGGGCGGCGTGCTGCTGCGGGCAGCCAGCCTTGCGCTGTATGTGCTGCTGCTTTTGCCCTTGGCCGGCCTGACCGTGCTCGCCTTCGCCCAGCCGGTGGAAGGGCATGTGCTGTCCGCGTTGCGGCTGGCGTCCGGCGAGACGCTTACCCTGCTGTTGGGCGTCGGCGTGCTCTCGGCCTCCGTTGGCGTCGGCGCCGCCTGGTTGATCGCAATGTACCGCTTTCCGCTTCGCGACATCCTCGCCGTGCTGCTGGTGGCGCCGCTCGCCCTGCCAACCTATCTGGCGGCCTATGTGGCGGTGGAACTCACGGACTATTTCGGTCCGCTCCAGTCGGCGCTACGCTTGATCGGCGGCTACACCCTGCGCCGGGAATACTGGTTTCCGGATGTGCGGACCCTGCCCGGCGCCATCCTGGTGCTGTCGCTGGTGCTTTATCCCTATGCCTACCTTGCGGCACGGATCATGTTCGAGCGGCAAGGCAGCACGCTGATCCAGGCCGCACGGCTTCAGGGATGCACCGGTCTGCGGTTGTTCCTCAGGATAGGCCTGCCGTTGGCACGCCCCGCCGTGATCGGCGGCGGCGTGTTTGCGCTGCTGGAGACGTTGAACGACATCGGCGCCGTCGAACACCTCGGCGTCCAATCGCTGAGCCTGGCGATCAAGTCGGTCTGGCTCAATCGCGGCAACCTGCCCGGCGCGGCGCAAATCTCCTTGCTGTGCCTGGTGATGGTCGTGGCGATCCTCATGGCGGAACACGCGTTTCGCCGTCATGCCGCCTACGCCGGCTCATCTCGCGCCACGGCGCCGCTGACACCCATTCGCCTGACCGGATTTCGCGCGGCACTGGCAAGCCTCGCCTGCGCTGCGCCTGTCATCATTGGGTTCGCGCTTCCGGCGGCCTTTCTGGCGGTCGAAGCCTACCGGATGGTGCTGAAGTCGGGCATTTCTCCTGCAATCGTGCACGCTCTGGCCAACAGCGTCATGCTCTCGGCCGGGGCGGCGGCCATCGTCGCGGCAGTGGGAATCAGCGTGGCGCTGGCTGCCCGCCTGCTGCCAGACAAGGTGACAACTCTCGCGCCGCGGATCGGCGCCATTGGCTATGCGGTACCGGGCACCGTGCTGGTGATCGCCCTGCTTCCGGTCTTCGCGGTTGTCGACAACGGCCTCGAAGTCGCAGGACTGTCGCTCGCTTTGTCCGGCGGACTTGCGGCCGTACTGACCGCCTATGTCGTTCGCTTCACCGGGATGGGAATCGCGCAGGCCGAAGC
The DNA here is from genome assembly GCA_035437025.1 of Beijerinckiaceae bacterium. GTDB lineage: Bacteria > Pseudomonadota > Alphaproteobacteria > Rhizobiales > Beijerinckiaceae > JAIUNP01. Next base: position 2,840 of record DAOMXN010000003.1, read on the forward strand.
GGGGCTTTCTCGCCTGTCACGCAACATCGACCACGCCGCCCGCATGCTTGGAGCGAAGGCGAACCGGCTGGCCTTCACCGTGCTGATGCCGAACATCCTGCCGGCGGTCGGTCTTGGCGCGCTGCTGGTGTTCGTGGATGCGATGAAGGAACTGCCGGCGACGCTGCTTCTGCGCCCTCTGAATACGGAAACGCTCGCCACCAGCCTTTACGCCCATGCCTCCGCCGGTTCATTCGAGGATGGCGCCATCGAAGGCCTTCTGCTACTGCTGATCGGCCTGATCCCGGTCAGCATACTGGCCAGGGCTCGGTCGGCTTGAATGGCGTTGCGTTTGCCTGCCGGACACTATGCATGTAAGACCTTGCATCCTTGCGCGAAGGAGCCGCGGCCCTGCCGCTCCTGCCTGCTGAATACCACCTGCATTCGCCTCCGTGCGCGGGAGATCACGGTTTGAAAGACCTGCTGCAGCGTCATAAGGGACTTCTTGGCGGCGCGGTCATCACAGTGACAGTGGCCGCCGTGCTGGCGTTCGTGCCGTGGACGGCTCCCGAAAGCTGGCGCGAAACCTTGACGCGAAGGCTGGCGCTCTCGCTCGGCGCACCTGAACTGACAGCGACCGGCGCGCACTTTTCGCTGTTGCCCTCGCCGCGCGTTTCGCTCACGCGGGTCTCCTTCGCCCAGAATTCCGGCACGGTCCGGGGGAGCGCAGAGGAGGCCGTCGTCGACCTCAGCCTGCTCGACCTGCTTGCCGGAAGGGTCAAACCTGCGGCCCTGACCCTGCGCCGTCCGGACCTGACGATTCAACTCCCAGAGCAGAGCGAGAAGGGCTTTCGCAGCGCCATCGAGCTCGTCTCGCAGGTCGGTGGTTCCCTGCTGCTAGGGCAGGTTTCCGCACCGCTGCCGCGGCTGGATATCGACGGCGGTCGCATTGCGCTTTCGCGCGGCCCCCATGGACCCGCTCAGACCTTCGACGACGCCCGCCTGCGGCTGCGCCTGCCGAACCTTCGGTCGCCGCTTGCGGTCACCTTCCGCGCCAGGCAGGGCCAGACGGAAACCCGCTTCAGCTTCTCCGGAGCCACGCCGGCGCGCACGCTCGCCAACAGCCGCGAGCCCATCACTTTCGCTTATTCCGGCCAGGGCATCACCCTCAAGTTCGATGGCGAAGGCATTGTTTCCAATGCCCCGTCCCTGAACGGAAAGCTGTCTGCGGGAACGACCGCCGCCGCGCTCGGCGCGCTGGGATTTCCGGCCGTCGGGAAGCCGGCGGAGCGTGTGACACTCAATGCGCTGCTCGACTATTCGAACCGCGGCGCCAATCTGGCCGACCTCAAGATTGCAGTCGGCGAAGAACTGTACGACGGCGTGGGCTCGGTTCGGCACGATGGCCAGCGCTGGCATGTCAGTGGCACGTTGGCTACGGCCAAGGCCGATATGTCCACCCTGCTCTCGCCGATCACGGCGCTGCGCAAGCCGGATGGCCGCTGGAACGACACGGCGCTCGATACCGACGCCCTGTTCGCCAGTTCGATCGATCTTCGCCTGTCGGCGGACCAGATGCTGGTGTTCCAGCGAAAGCTGGAAAAGGTCGCGCTGTCGGTCATCACCAGGCAAAGCAAGGCCGAAGTCACGCTTGGGGATGCGAGTTGGCACAAGGGCGCGGTCAAGTTGCGTGCCTCGGCCGCGCCCGGCTCGTTCGGCGTCGATCTGAAACTCAGCGCTTCGCTGGAGAAGGCCGATTTCGGCGCGATCAGCGGCGACTTCCTGCGCGAACGGCGACTCAGCGGCCAGGGCAACGCCAACATCACGCTGGAAACGAGCGGGCGCAGCATCGCGCAGTTCATCACCAACGCGGAGGGACGCTTTGCAGCGATTCTGCGCAACGGCGAATTGCATGGCATCGATCTGAACCGACTGGCGAGCCGGCGCGCCTCGCGAGGCGACCTGGCGCTGACCGAAGCTCTCGGCGGGCGGACCTCGTTCGAAACCGCGAACCTTTCCGCAAAGATCAGCAATGGCGCCGCCCAGCCCGTGGATGGCCATATGCGCGCGGGGCGGCTGGTCGGGACCCTGCAAGGCAGTGTCGACTTCGGACAGGCCGAGCACGACCTGTCCGGCCTCGTCGTGCAAACGCCGGCTGACGCTCAGGCCGCCGAGCCCGCCTCGGTGCTCGAATTCTCGATCCAGGGACCGTTGCTGGAACCGCGTATCACGCCGAACGTCGCGGCACTGCTGCGCAGGAGCTGATGCCCCGGCCCGTCATCGCGAACGGATCATGCCGGAGCGACGGTGTTTCGCCCGCCGAATTTCGCCAGAAGCGAGCCGGCGAGGACAATGATCACCACAACGAGGATCATCAGCGTCGAGGCGGCGTTGATCTCGGGCGTCACCCCCAGGCGCACCTGGCTGTAGATCCGCATCGGCAGCGTGGTCGAGCCTGGACCGGAGGTAAAGCTGGCGATCACCAGGTCGTCCAGCGACAGGGTGAAGGCCAGTACCCACCCCGCCCCGACCGCCGGCGCGATCAGGGGCAAGGTCACCAGCAGGAAGGTCTGAAGCGGCGGCGCGCCAAGATCCATCGCCGCTTCCTCAAGGCTGCGATCGAACCCTGCCAGGCGTGACTGAACAATCACCGCGACAAAGCCGATGGTGAAGGTGGTATGGGCGATGGTCACGGTCCAGAAGCCGCGGTCCATGCCGATCGCCACGAAAAACAACAGCAGCGACAGGCCTGTGATGATCTCCGGCATTACGAGCGGCGCATAGACCATGCCGGCGAATACGGCGCGACCGCGAAACCGCCCGCTGCGCGCAAGCGCGAGCGCCGCCAGCGTGCCCAGCACCGTGGCGATCGTTGCCGAAGCGATGCCAACCTTGAGCGACATCCAGGCCGAATCCAGCAGGGCCTGATTGCGCAGCAGGCTCCCGTACCATTGCGTCGAGAAACCGGCCCAGACCGTCACGAGCCGCGAAGCGTTGAACGAGTACAGAACGAGCAGGAGGATCGGCACATACAAGAAGGCAAGCGCCAGCGTCAGCCTTACCAGGTCGAAACGCGACAGCCGGCCACTCATCGCGTCGTCTCCGCCTGCCGCTGTTGCCAGATCACCGGGAGCAGCACCACGGCAAGCAGGCAGATCGCCATCGCTGCCGCAAGCGGCCAATCCCGATTGGCGAAGAACTCGTTCCAGAGCGCCCGCCCGATCATGAGCGTCTCGGAGGAGCCAAGCAGGTCCGGGATGATGAATTCGCCGACCGCGGGAATGAACACCAGCGCGCAGCCGGCCAGGACTCCGGGCCAGATGCAGGGGACTGTAACCAGGAAGAAGCTCTTCAATGGCGTCGCGCCGAGATCGGCGGCCGCCTCAAGCAGGCTTGCGTCCATCTTCTCAAGGCTGGTGTAGAGCGGAAAGACCATGAACGGCAGATAGGAATAGACAATGCCGATCAGGATTGCCGTTTCCGTGTTCAGAACGATCAGCGGCTCGGAGATCAGGCCAAGTGACATCAGAAGGCCATTGAGAAGCCCCTCCGGTTTCAGAATCGCGATCCAGGCATAGGCGCGGATCAGGAAACTCGTCAGGAACGGCAGCACCAGCAGCATGATGAGCAGCGGTCGCAAACGGCGCGGCGCGCGCGCCATGGGCAGGGCGAGCATGAGGCCGACCAGAAGCGTCAGCAGCGTCGCCAGCGCGGCAATGCGCAGGGACGTCACATAGGCGCCCCACATCAATTCGTCGTCCAGAATGGTGCTGTAGTTGAACAGGTTGAGCTGGGAGAGAAACGTCCCGATCCCCTCCCACCCGGCCGAGAGGTCCAGGATCGGTCGGTAGGGCGGCTGCGCCGTGACCTTTTCCGACAGGCTGATGCGCAACACGATCAGAAACGGCAGGGCGAAGAACGCGCCCAGCCAAAGCGCCGGCGGCAAGGCCGCGACATGGCGGAACAGGCGACGCAGAGACATCGCGCTCAGCCCTGCAAGACAATGCCGGCATCGGCCGGGACGGTAACGACAACCCTCGTGCCGTGCTGCAACGCGCTGCCGGCAGCACCTCGGGTATTCGACACGGTGACGCGCAGGACCGCGCCACCATCCAGCGCGACGCGGTAGGCGGTCTGGTCCCCCAGGAACGCCGTGCCGGCAATCGTACCGACCAATCGCGACCGCGTTCCGGTCGCTCCGTCCGGCGCTTCTGCAGACAGCTCGAGACGCTCCGGCCGGATGCACAGCGCAGTCGTCTTGCCAATCTGAAGTTGCGATTCAAGAACTTCACGTTCTGATTCAGAATCCGGAACCGCCAGCAAGATGCGCTCGCCACCGGGCTTTCGCCGCAGCACGGCCATATCCTTGGAAACGGATTCAACAATGCATTCCAAGATATTGATATCGCCGATAAAATTGGCGACGTACCGATTCCTCGGCCGCTCGTAGATCGCAGCCGGCGCGCCGACCTGCGCCAGCTTTCCGCGCTCCATGACGCCGATGCGGTCAGCCAGCGCCATGGCCTCTTCCTGGTCGTGCGTGACGACGATGAAAGCCAGGCCGAGCGTTCTCTGGATCTCCTTGAGTTCGAACTGGGTCTCCTCCCGCAGCTTCTTGTCCAGCGCCGCCAGGGGTTCATCGAGCAACAGCAGCCGGGGCCGCTTCGCCAGAGCGCGGGCGAGCGCCACGCGCTGCCGCTGCCCGCCGGACAACTGATGCGGCTTGCGGCTGCCCAATCCTTCAAGTCGGACCAGACGCAGCAGGCCAGCCACCCGCTCGGCGATGCGTTCGCGCGCCATCCCCTCCCGCTTGAGGCCGAAGGCAATGTTTCCCTCGACGCTGAGATGCGGGAACAGCGCATAGGACTGGAACATCATGTTCACCGGCCGGCGGTAGGCTGGCACGTCGGAAATGTTGGCGCCGTCGAGCAGGATCGCGCCCTCGTCCGGGCGCTCGAACCCGGCCAGCATGCGCAGGAGAGTGGTCTTGCCGCAGCCCGACGGCCCGAGCAGCGCGAAAAACTCGCCCTGCCCTACATCGAGTGTCACGCCGTCAACCGCCGTGAACGCGCCGAAGCGCTTCACCACCTTGTCAATACGCACCAACGGCGCAGCGCCCGATGCATTCCCGCCAACGGACTGGGGCAAAGCGGCCATTCCATCCCTCGAAGTGCTGTGGACAGCCCTTTCATGGGACAAGGCGGGGAGCGGAGCAAGACTTCGTTGCGGTCAATGCCGCGCCCCGCGCTTCAGCCGGAGCGTTCATAGCTTGAGGCGTGACAGCCCCCGACGGCGGAGCGAAGCGTCCCAGCGGCATTCATTCCGAGCCGGGCGCCAGCGAGGACAACCCGTCCGCCAACCTGAAGTGCAAGCACCGCCAGAATTGCTACAATGTCGAGAAGCCGGAACAGGTGGTGCGCGTCTATCAGGACATCGCCCAGAACTTCTATACCGCGACGCTGAAGAAATAGGCTGCGGCGATCCGGGCTGACATTGCAGGAGGCCGGGCGTTACCCTGCCTCTTTCAAGGCGCTCTGGATTCGTTCGCGCAGCACGGTCGGGTTTTTCAGGACGAGGCCACCGCGCGTCTTCTCCGCCAGCCCGTCACCTACCATGTTGGTCAGTTCGCGGGTGATCTGCTCGCGCCGGCAGCCAACCCGGCCTGCCAGCACATGGTGGAACGGCGGCGGTGAAACGATGCGCTCGATCGGATTCCCCGAGCGCGGCTGTGACTGGCGCAACAGTTCGGAATAGAGCCGATGGCGCACGTCGAGCACCGTGTTCTCAATAAGGCGGCCGTTGAGGTCGCGCACGCGCTGGGTAAGCAGCCGCAGCAACTTTTCCGCCAGGACCTTCGAGGAAAAGATGATCTCGCGGAACACGGATCCGGAAATGATGCACATCTCGCACCGCGTGAGCGCGGTGACGTTGGCCGAACGCGGCGTGCCGTCGATCGCGGACAACTCGCCGAAGTAGCTGCCGGCATGCATGTCCGTGAGAATGACTTCCTTGCCCCCCTGCGTTCGCACCAGGATGCGGACATCGCCCGAGATCAGGAAGTAGACGTCGCTCGACTTGTCCTCGAAATCGACGACAACCTGCTCTTCCTCCAGCTTGCGCCAGGTGCATCGCCGGTCGAAATTCTTGAGGTCGATGTCGGTCGCATCCTTGAAGAATGGTATCGACGCAAGGGTCTGCATGGCTATGGCGCTCCCTCCGTCCCTGCCCCGCCGCAGGAGACTCGCGCTATTGTGCCTGAGGAATTGCCGGTAGCAACAGGCACGAACCGCTTGCGCCACGTTTTTCGGGATGGACGGTCCGGTTCCCTTTCCTAATATCATGCGGAACACTCAGGAGTCGCTATGCCCCTTTATTCGCTCGACGGCATTTCGCCCATCGTTCCGGCCCCCGGCGACTACTGGATCGCGCCCGATGCCCACGTCATCGGCAGGGTGCGGCTGGCGCGCGACGTCGGCATCTGGTTTGGCGCGGTCCTGCGGGGGGACAACGAAGAGATCACCATCGGCGAAGGATCAAACGTGCAGGAGCACAGCATGCTCCATACCGACATGGGTTTCCCGCTGACGGTCGGACGCGGCTGCACCATCGGCCACCGCGCCATCCTTCATGGCTGCACCATTGGCGACGGGTCGCTGGTCGGCATGGGGGCGACCGTGCTGAACGGGGTCAGGATCGGCCGCAATTGCCTGGTCGGCGCCAATGCGCTGGTGACCGAGGGCAAGGAATTCCCCGACAACTCGCTCATCGTCGGCGCCCCGGCCAAGGCCATCCGCACGCTTGATGACCGTGCCGTCACGGCCATCGCGGCCGGTTCCGCCAATTACGTCCAGAACTGGAAGCGCTTTGCCTCCAGCCTGAAGCCGATCAGCTAGTTGCCTGCGCTATTTCGGTGCCGTCGCCACCATTGATGGACGGGTCGAGAAGCTCTCGTACCAGGCCGCGACTTTTGGGTGATCCTTGCGCCAGTCGTAGTCCGGAAAGCGGAAATCGAGATAGCCGCACAGGCAGCCGGCCGCGATGACGCCAATGTCGACGTGACCGGCAAGATAGCCCGTCCAGTTCTGTTCAAGCGTGTCGAAGGACGAGGTGATCTTGTCCATCTGACCCGCGCGCCACTCCGGCCAGCGCAGATGCTCGGGCCGCAAGACCGTTTCGTAGCGCGCCAGCAGCGCGGCATCGAGCGCCTCGTCCGCGAGCGACTGCAGCACCAGCGCCTTCCAGCGCCCGCGACCGGCGGGAAACATCTTCGCGCCCGATGCGATTGAATCGAGATACTCGCAGATGACACGGCTGTCGTAGACCGCTTCGCCCTCCTCCGTCACCAGAGTCGGGATCTTGCCGGACGGATTGACGTCGACGATGGACTTGTCTCGGCTGACCGGACTGACCGCCGCCGGAACTACGGTCAGGCGGTCGCCAAGCCCGTTTTCCAGCGCCTGCGCCCAGACCTTGCGGGCAAACGGCGAGGCGGCGGAATAGAAAAGCTTCATGGGGCGTGTCTCCTGCATGCTCGGGTACGGACCGGCAAGACTAGCCGCCGATCTGCCCGCGTGGGAAGATGAAAAACGGCGCCGATGCGTTCCCATCCACCGCCGAACGAGCCTTGCATGAGTGGCGCGGGTCAGGCATAGAGCGCCGGGGCGCGAGCCTGGAGACGTGGCCGAGAGGCTGAAGGCACTCGTTTGCTAAATGAGCATACCCTGAAAGGGGTATCATGGGTTCGAATCCCATCGTCTCCGCCATTACCTGCAGATGGCTCGCCTTCCGGAGCGCGGCGCGGCCGTCAAAGCCCCCGGCAATCATGGCTGACGCATCGTCGGTCGTTGGAAAAACAATCGTTCTGGGAATTCTCACCAACCATTCCGACGGCGGGAACGGGCGATGATCCAGTTTCGGCTGATGCGATCACTACAGAAATTCGCCGCAGTCCACGGCTCGATGCACGACCACTTCAGCCTAGAACCCACACCCATCAGTAGGCGGAATTTCAAGGCCCGTCGCAACGCCGCGTTGCAGCCGCGGCGCGCCCAGGACGCTGTCGGAAAGAACCTCGCGCTGCGCCGAAATCCAAGACTTTTTCGGTTAGTCCGACACCACTCACGGCCTCAGGCCGGGCGCCTCGTGCCCGGTACGGGCAACATACTCGGTGTAGCCGCCCGGATAGATGTGGACGCCGTCCTGCGTCAGTTCAAGCACGCGGTTCGACATCGCAGCCAGAAAGTGGCGGTCATGCGAGACGAACAGCATCGTCCCCTCGAATTGCGACAGGGCGGCGATCAGCGTTTCCTTGGTGGCAATGTCGAGATGGTTGGTCGGCTCGTCCAGGACGAGCAAGTTGGGTGGATCGTATAGCATATGCGCCATTGCGAGCCGCGCCTTCTCGCCACCGGACAGCACGCGGCAGCGCTTTTCGACATCGTCGCCGGAGAAGCCGAAGCAACCGGCGAGGGTTCTTAGCGACCCCTGCCCGGCCTGCGGAAAGGCCCGCTCCAGCGATTCGAACACTGTTTCCTCGCCATCGAAAGTTTCCATCGCGTGTTGGGCGAAGTAGCCCATCTTCACGCTGGCGCCGATGGCAACCGTGCCGGAATCAGGCGTGCTCGCCCCGGCCACGAGCTTGAGCAGGGTGGACTTGCCCGCCCCGTTCACGCCCATGACGCACCAGCGCTCCTTGCGCCGGACATGGAAATCCAACCCCTCATAGATGACGCGGGCGCCATAGCGCTTGTACACGCCCTTTATGCTAATCACATCATCGCCGGACCTCGGCGCGGGCTGGAAATCGAACGCGACCGTCTGGCGCCGCTTCGGCGCCTCCACGCGCTCGATCTTGTCGAGCTTCTTGACCCGGCTCTGCACCTGCGCCGCATGAGACGCCCGGGCCTTGAAGCGTTCAATAAAGGCGACTTCCTTAGCCAGCATCGCCTGCTGGCGCTCGAACTGCGCCTGCTGCTGCTTTTCGCCGAGCAGGCGTTGCTGTTCGTAGAAGGCGTAGTCGCCGGAATATGAGGTCAATGTCCCGCCATCAATCTCAACGATCTTGTTGACGATGCGGTTCATGAACTCGCGATCATGCGAGGTCATCATCAGCGCGCCGTCAAACCCCTGGAGAAAGGTCTCCAGCCAGATCAGGCTTTCCAGATCGAGATGATTGCTCGGCTCATCCAGAAGCATCACATCAGGGCGCATGAGCAGAATGCGCGCCAGTTCCACGCGCATTTTCCACCCACCCGACAGGGTACCAACGTCGGCGTCCATCATCTCCGGGCTGAATCCAAGTCCATTCAGCACTTCCCGTGCCCGGCCGTCGAGCGCGTAGCCGTCAAGTTCCTCGAATCGGGCCTGCACTTCGCCATAGCGGACGATGATGTCTTCCATCCGATCTGCCTGTGCCGGATCGGCCATCGCGGACTCAAGCGCCTTCAACTCGGCGATGACGCTGCTTACCGGCCCGGCGCCGTTCATCACGGCGTTCACCGCACTGTGCCCGGCCATCTCTCCGACATCCTGGCTGAAATAGCCGATGGTGACACCGCGATCGACCGAGACATTGCCCTCGTCCGGAGCTTCCTCACCCGTGATCATGCGGAACAACGTGGTCTTGCCGGCGCCATTCGGACCGACCAGCCCGACCTTCTCACCCCTGTTGAGGGCCGCCGAGGCCTCAATGAACAGCATGCGCGTGCTGGTCTGCTTGCTGATGGACTCGAGACGGATCATGCGCGGACAAATTCCGAGGTGCAGGAAGGGGTAGGCAGGCGCCAGGCCCGGGCCGACCTAGCGCCCAGATACCTGCGCCGCCAGGACCGCGCAATCGGCGATCTCCGGATCGACCCGAAGCACCAAAGCTAATCCTGGCGCGTCTTCGAGGCCCCGGCACTTCAGCTTTCCACGGCGCCGACTCAAACGTGCAGCGTCAGTACTCGATTTCCGCGGCGATGCCGACGGAGGTCTTGCCGCTGGCACCGGTTTCGCCCTGAAGCTTTATGCGTCGCCCGACATCCACATTCGCGGTTACGCCGCTCTGCTCGGGCGTCGCGCCTGCCTTCACGCCAAGGCGGATGTTGCGGGTGATGTAGCGCGACGCGCCAACTGTCGGTCCGTCCTTGCCGGCCGTGACATCCAACGTGTCGACGCCGAGAGCCTGCCGCGTTTTCTCCAGAAAGTCCGGGCCACCGCGGCCGGTCAGGCGAGCCACCGCCTGCGCCAGTTGCACCGCCTGCAGCGGCGACAACGATCCCACTGCCTGCTCGAACATCAGCCGCGACAGGACCTCGTCCGGCGGCAGTTGCGGTTCCGAAGTCAGCGCGAAGGACGGCGAGTCCGCCCTCCCCGTCACCGAAACCTTCGCGGTGATGCTGCCGGCCAAGGTGGCGGCGGTAAAGTCCAGGTCCGGGATCAAGTCTCCGAGGAAGGTCACCCGGCCGCGCGAGAATTCCAGGCGTTGCGTCAGCATGCTGAGCTGTCCGCGCCGCAGTTCGAACGCGCCGTTGGCGCGCGGCGCCAGGAGCGGCCCGGACAGCGCGATATCCCCGCCAAGTTCCGCGTCAATGCCGCGTCCACGCACAAAGATGTGGCTCGGCGCAACGATCCGAAGGTTGAGGCGAGCGTTGCCGGCGGCGCCTGCCTTGCGCCGCGCCTTGCGCTGGCCCTCACGTTCGGCGAGACGGAGCCGCTCTCGCGTCTGTTCGGGCGGCGATAGATGTTTGGCATTGGCGAGCGGCGCGGAATCAACGGGCAGCCGGTCCGGAACCGTGACATCGAACGACACGACATTGACCTGACCGGCGACGACAGGCGCGCTCGCCAACGGACCGGTGACCGCGACATCGAGACCGGCCACCAGCCGCACGACCTCATTGTGCAGCAGGCGCGCATTCTCTCCGGTGACGCGCAGGTTTGCAGGAAATCCACGCGCTGGATCGACGTGCACGGTTCCGTTGACGGCTATCCGTCCCTCGCCCGGGGTGACCGCCGTCACGTTCTCGACCCGAAGGCTGGTTCCCGCGCCCGCTATGCGCCCTGACACGTTGGTCAGGCGAAAGCCCTGCAACAGATCGGAAAACGAGCCGTTGCTGAGAACGGCGGCGCCCTCGAACCGAGGCTCGGCCAGCGTGCCGCGCACGGAGGCATCCAGTGCAACTCTCCCGGCCACCCGCTGCGCGCCACCCGTCAACCGGGAATTTGCAAGGGCGGCATCGACTGTCCCCGTAACCTTGAGACCAAGCCCGCCTCGCGTCGAAAACGGAGCATCGCCGCTGACCTTCAGGGCGATTTGCCCACCCCCCCGAACCGATGCATCGAGGCGCACTCTGTCGCCCATCAGCGCGCCGGTGGTAGCGATGTCGAGCCTTGGCACTCCGGCGCGCTGCAAGTCCGGATATTGTAGCCCCGCCAGCGTCGCTCGCAGGGTTCCAGCGGGCCGGGCGAGATCGCCGTGCAGCATCGCCTCGCCATCGAGGCTGGCGAGTGCCGCGCCAAAGCCGGAAAGGCCGCGCCCTTTTGCCTTGATCGCCGCCTGCTGCGCACCCTGCGGCGCCGTCAACGTCGCCTGCGCCGACAGCACGCCACGCAAGCGCGTGCCCAGCGCCGCCGAGAACTGCCCGAGGTCAGGGAAATCGACGCTCACTGCTCCGGTCACCAGGCCGCCAACTGCTACCTTCAAGGCGCCGGCGACTTTCCCGCCAGCCACCCTGAGATCAAGGGAGGCAATATCAAGCGCACCCCCACGCTCGGCAACGAACGACGTCTGTCCGGACAGCGCGCGGCCATCGAGCTTGCCCGCCAGCGTGATCGCTCCACGTGTCGCGGAGGCCGCCGTTTCAACCGACCCACTGAGCACGGCATCAACCCGCCGTGCCTTCAGTGCCAGATTCTCAATCGCGACGCGGTCCCCACGCAGGCTTGCCTTGCCGCTCAGCGCCGCCTGACTGCCCAATAGCGCGGTGAGCTGTGCGTTGCCGAAAGTCAGCGTGCGCCCGATCACGGCGAGGGACGCGTCCAGTGTCCTGTCCAGCGGGCGGCCCTTCACCGCCGCCGAGATTTTCGCTCCACCGCGAATGGAGAGGCCGAGATCGTCGGCGAACGCCTCCAGTCGGCTGATCTCCGCCTCGATCCGGCCATCGATATCCGGCGCATCCAAAGTCCCGCGCGCCCGGACATCGAGCATCAGGCCGGACAAAGCGGCGAGACGGGGGGTGCTCGTCCTGTCGCCTGGCAGCGCCCGCGCATTGGCCTGGACGTCCAGCCTGCGATCGGACCCGAGCGTACCTGCAACCGTCAGTTCGGCTTGCGTGGAGGCAAGCCGCAGTCCGGGAAGGGCAATCGCGCCATCGTCGGCCAGATCGAGCTGACCTGTTATGCTGGTCTCGCCGGAAAAGATCGTCGCGGCCACGGGCGGCAACAGGCCGTGCACCTGCCCGGCGATATTCAGCTCAACCCGCCGCGACGCTCCTTGCCGCGTGATGGTGGCGCGACCTGTGGCTCGGCCTGCATCCCCGGCAGAAAAGGCCAGTTGTGCGCGCCATGCGTCGAGCGGCCCCCTGCCCTGAAGATCAAGACTGACCGCCGGGCGGTCCTTGATGTCGAGAACGTGCGCGACCAGCCCGCCAGGGCTTTCCTGGTGTTGCAGGACAAGATCAAGCGTCTCGCCCTTCGGAAGGAACTGCAATCGAAGATCCGACGTGCCATCCCTGTCGCGACGTCGAAGCGCGATGGCCGCCTGCAACCCTTCTGAGGGAGCACCGAGGCTGAGATTGCCGGTAACCGCAAGTCTTGCCGGTGATCCGGCAATGGGGGCGCCGAGCACCAATTCGCCAACGGAAAACGCGGCCACCACCACCTTCACCGGCAATTCCGGCAATAACGGTTCGTCGTTTCCCGCTGCTTGCCGAACCGCCGGCACCGGCTTGCGCAGGACCTCGATACGTCCGATCTCAAGCTGCTCCACCTCAAGCCGCCGCGACAGCAGCGCCGCGCGTCGCCAGACCAGACGGGCGCTGTCGACCCGCAGCCACGGTCCCTCCCGGTCGGAAATCTCGATGTCGCGAATCTGCGCGTTCGACGAAAGCGGTCCGTCAACCGCACCGATCCGGACCTGGCCCTCGGGCGACGACAGCGCCGTCGAGATGACCTTGGCTAACACGGACCGTTGATCGTCCTGCGCGCGCCCCTCCGTCGCCCCCACCAGCATCAGCCCGACAAGAAGCGTCGCTATGGCTCGGACAACGCGCATCAGAAGGCCTGCCCAAGGCTGATGTAAAGCGCGACAGGCTTTTCCCCTCGCCGGCGGTCCAACGGCGTCGCCACATCGACGCGGATCGGACCGATGGCCGTGTGATACCGCAATCCGACGCCCAGCCCGAACCGCAGGGTTTCATCAAAACTTGGCGCGGCGGAGGAAAAAGCCGCGCCCACGTCGACGAACGGCACGATCCCGATTGTTTCCGTGGCACGGATGCGCGCCTCGAGCGAGGCCTCGAACAGGCTGCGTCCGCCCACCAGCCGCCCCAGGGTATCGCGCGGACCTATGGAGCGGTACTCATAGCCCCGGACGGAGCCGCCGCCCCCGGCGAAAAACCGCCAGTTGGCAGGAATTTCGGAGACCGACGCGCCGGATGCCGCGCCAAGGCCGACACGCCCCGCCAGAATAACGCGGGCATCCTGATCCAGCGCGTAGTAGGCTGAGGCTTGCGCCTTGGAGACGGTGAAGAACCGACCGATGTCACCGGCGCCGTAGGCTGCCATCACCGAACCGGAGAGGCGAAAGCCGCGCGTCGGGTCCAGATCGTTGTCGGTCGTGTCCCAGTTGGCCGACAGCGGCAGACCGACAAGCTGGTAAGTCAGCCGGCCGAACACATCCTGCGTTTGTCCGAATTCCGCCATTGCGCCCGCCTGCACCCAGGTCTTGTCCGCGAAACGGTAACGCAGCGCGGCAGTCACGTTGGCGATGCGGCTGACATAGGCTTCGGTCGCGGCGCGTGACAGGGCGGCGTCGGCAAGGAAGTCAACGCGCGAGCCGCCAAGCGCCGGCTTCAGGAAACCGGCTTCCAGTCGCCCGCCGAGGTTGTTCGTTTCAAACCGGTTGCGCCACGCCCGCGAGTACGTGTTCGGCAAGTAGAAAAGGTCAGCGCCCAGTCGCAGGCGCTCAGCGCCGCCAAACATGTTGCGATCTGCCCAATACAGGCCGATGCCAGGGCCATCCACATTGGAATAGCGTGCGGAACCGCCCAAGACATGACGCGGTCGCACGCCGACCTGCACATCGACCGGCACCGTGCCATCCCCATCGAGCTTGTCGCGCGGCTGAACCCGGACGGAGCCAACCGCCTCGATCCGCGCGACGGAGCGGCGAATTTCGGTCATCCGTTCAGGCGAAAACAGCATTTCGCCTTCGGCATAAATGAACGAGCGGATGACGCCCGCATCGATACCGTCGGCGCCGCTGACATGGACCGCGCCGATGTTGGCCCGCGCTCCTGGCCGCACCACCAGCACAACATCCACGCTGCGGCTGGCGTGGTCGATCACCGGCTCAGGGTCCTCGATCGAAGCAAAGGGATGACCGAGCTTCCGGTAATGCGCGCCAATACGCGTCGCCGCTTCGACGATGCCGGCGGAGGCCGCCGGAGCGCCTGCAAGATGATGATAGAGTTTGGTCGGCACATCTCCAGCGTCGCGGCCCTTGTCCGTTCGCACGACCACGGAACGGAAGGCATAGCGGGGACCGGAGGCGACAATCACCCTGACAGGAACGATCCGGCTGCCTCGGGCGCGCTCGGCGGCGCGGGCCGCGGCAAGCTGGCGTTCGCCATGCAGGAAGAGCCGCTCGCCTGCCACCTCGACCGTAACCTTCGCCGAATAATAGCCTTCCCCCCACAGAAGGTCGGTGAGTTTCGGCAGATCCGCCTCGGCGCGACGCACCAGGTCCAGACCGTCGACAGGCGGCTCCTGCTGCAGCCGCTTGAGCACGGATACATCCCCAAGTGCCGTTTTCAGATCGCCGTCATCTCCAACACCGATGATATCCAGGTCGTAAGGCAAGGCGTTCTGGGCTGGTGCCAGCTTCGGACCCCCACTGAATAGGCTGGAAAATCCGAAAGCGCTGGCCGGAAGAAACGCACAGAATCCACAAAAAAGCGCCAAAAGCCCTACATTTCGCACTACTCTTGCAGTGGCGGACATGCGGCTTTGCCTGCTCCAGTTGTCGCGGAAAGACCATCGGCCAAAGGCTCTCTCGCCGCACCTTTGGCATGACGCTGGCGCGAGCGCCTTCCAAACTTTAAGAAAGTGTTAACGGGTAAGCGCAACCGGAGCAAGGAACGCTCTTGACGAGCGCCCCCGAATTTCCACCGTCGGTACGATGGGGCCATCGCCGGCGAGATGGACCAAGCGGCTCGGCCCATGCGGGATTGGCCTTTTTTCTTTGGTCCGATGGTGCAGCGTTCAGCGAGGACCCCACGGGTTTCTTGGCGATGGAGCGGTTGCCTCGGTAGAGAAAGTTTGAATCCAGGCACTTTCCCCAAGTTATCAACTGCCTCAAGAAGGCAATGTCAGCAGGCCTGCTTCACAAACTGCTCAAGAGAGGCGGTTTTTTGGGCCGGCTTCGCTTGTAGCGGGTGAATCCGTCGGCTTTCCCGCGGCGATTTTCGGCCGTCTAACGGGCGGGGCGACACTCAGGTGAATTTCAGCTTCAGCCGCCGTTGCAGCCGGGTCTGGAAATAGACCGCTTCATCCACCGTGCCGGCCTCATAGGCCCACCCGTCATCATCGGGCAGAACGGAGACGTTTCGAACGCTGGGATGCCTGGCAATCTCCTCTGGCACGATGTCGACACCGAGGCCCGGGGTTGTCGGCAACCGGAGGCAGCCGTCTTCCAGAACCGGTGGCGCCGAGATGACGCTGTTGCGCCCCGGCCAGTCGAATTCCATTCTTTCCAGCATCAGCGCGTTGGGGATGGTGGCCATCACGTGCAGCGCGGCGAATTCCGCCACCGGGCCAAGCGAACCCGAATGCGGCGCCATGGTGATGTAGTGCGCTTCCGCCATCGCCGCGATCTTGCGCATCTGGGTGATGCCACCGGCGCGTCCGGTATCGGGCTGCACCACGTCGACCAGTTCGCGTTCAATCAGAGGTCGCAGGCCCCAGATGGTCGACAGCCGTTCGCCGGCGGCGAGCGGCACGCCGACGTTGTCGCGCACACGCTGGAACGCATCGATGTTCTCCGGCGCGATTGGGTCCTCGTAGAACAGCACATCGAGAGGTTCGAGCGCGCGGCCGATCTGAATGGCGTCCTGCGGCGTCGCCCAGCTTGGCCCATGCGCATCGACCATCACGTCGATTTCCGGCCCCACCGCATCGCGGACGGCGGCGACCTTGGACACATCCACCGCGCCGGTGAACGACACCTTCATCGCCTTGTAGCCGGCGCTGAGCAGGGCTTTCGCCTGCGCCGGGGTCTTGGCGTGACCGTAGACCGGAATTCTATCACGAAACTTGCCGCCGAGCAGGTTCCAGACCGGCTGGCCCAGCACCTTGCCCTTGATGTCCCAGAGCGCCATCTCGATGCCGGTGAGCGCGCCGCCACCGACCGTGCCGAGCACGCCGTGGCCCATTGAGCCGATGAAGAGCTTGTTCCATAGCCGGTCGATGTCAGCGGGATCCTCGCCGAACAGCAAGTTGGCGTAGTCCTTCACCGCCGTCTCGATGACGCGCGGCCAGCCCGAACATTCGCCGACGCCGTAGATGCCTTCATCGGTCGTGACCTTGACGAACAACCAGTTCCTGGAACCGCGAAAGTCGGCGTAGATGCCCTTCGTCTCGTTCGCGGCCGATGGACGGGCGCCGACCTGCATCAGGTAGGTTTCAACACCGGTGATCTTCATAGGTTGTCTCCTGCGTTGTCTCTTGCCTACCCTGGCCGCGCCTCCCGCCCAGACGGGGCGGCAAACTGGGGCGTGTGCGCGACGGCCCACGCAACTCTAGGCCGGCTCCCGGTATCGTGTGCGCACCCGCGTGCCGCGCATGCGCGGGTCTGGGTGCGGCACTGCCGACAGCAGCGCCTGCGTATAGGCGTGCTTGGGGGTGTTGCAGACCTCCTCGGTCGGTCCTTCCTCGACGATCCGCCCGCGATACATCACGGCAATACGGTCGCAGAAATAGCGGATCACCGCGATGTCGTGGCTGATGAATATGAAAGACAGGTCCAGCCGCTCCTGCAGATCGAGCAACAGGTCAAGCACCTGCGTGCGGATCGACACGTCGAGTGCAGAGGTTGCCTCGTCGGCGATGATGATGCGCGGATCAAGCGCGATGGCGCGCGCGATGCCGATGCGTTGGCGCTGCCCGCCAGAGAAGGCATGCGGATAGCGCTCCATCGCACTGGCTGGCAGGCCGACCATCTGCAGCAGCTCAGCGACGCGATCGTTGAGCGCCCTGCCCTGCAACATGCCGTTGACGAGCATCGGCTCGCCGATGAGTTGGGCAACCGTCATGCGGGGGTTGAGCGAGGACATGGGGTCCTGAAACACCATGCGCAGTTCGCGTCGCGCCGATTTCAACTGGTTTTCGTCCAGCGTAACGAGATCGCGGGTCACGCCGTCCTTGCCGGTGTAGTTCACAGAGCCGCCATTCGTGTCGTAAACGCGCAGGATCGCGCGGCCGAGCGTCGACTTGCCCGATCCCGATTCGCCGACAATGCCGAGGTTCTCTCCGGACCGGAGCTGCAGCGATACGTCGTTCACCGCTACCAACGGGGCGGTCTTCCTGAAGAACGATCCACGATCGATGTGGAATTCCTTGCGCAACGCGTCGACACTGAGCAGCACATCGCCGGGCGGGTTCGAGGCCCGGCGCGCAAGCCGCCGCGTGGACGGCCGGTCAAGTTGCTTGACCGAACCGAGCAGCATTTTGGTGTATTCGTGCTGCGGTTCCTCAAAGATCGGCAGGGTATCGCCCTGCTCCACCAGCTTGCCGTAGCGCATGACCGCGACTTCGTCGGCAACCTCGGCGACAACGCCCATGTCATGGGTGATGAACAGCACGGACATGCCGTTGTCATCCTGCAACTTGCGGATCAGGGTGAGGATTTCCGCCTGCGTGGTCACATCGAGTGCGGTGGTGGGCTCGTCAGCAATCAGAACGCCTGGATTGCAGGCCAGCGCCATGGCAATCATCGCGCGCTGGCGCATGCCTCCCGAGTACTCAAACGGGTATCGGTGGATGGTCTTGTCCGCGTTCGGAATCTCGACCTTGCGCAACAGTTCGATCGCGCGGTTCAGCGCCTCCTTTTTCGAGACATTCTCATGCAGGCGGATCGCCTCGCCGATCTGGTCGCCAATGGTGTGTACCGGCGAGAGCGAGGACATCGGCTCTTGAAAGATCATGGCAATGTCGCGGCCACGGACGGCACGGATCGCCGATGAGCGCTTGTTGAGCGCGGCGAGATCGATGACGCTCTCGCCGCTCTGCCTGCCGCGTGCCGTGTTGTGGCGATGCAGCAGGACCTTCCCGGATTTAATGTCTCCCGGCGGATCGACGATCTGCAGGATCGAGCGCGCGGTGACGCTCTTGCCCGAGCCGGATTCGCCAACCAGGCACAGCGTCTTGCCACGCCGCAGCGTGAAAGACACATCGTCCACGGCGCGGAATGGACCATGGCGCGTCGCAAACTCTGTGACGAGATTTTTCACCTCGATGACGGGGGGCGCGGCGCTCATCAACGCCCCTCCTGCGCATAGGGGTCGGCGGCGTCGCGCAGGCCATCGCCAAGGAAATTGAGCGCAAGGACCGCGATGCACACCGCGACGCCGGGCGAGAACAGCCAAGGCGCCTCGGCTATGGTGCGGACGTTCTGCGCCTCCTTGAGCAGCACGCCCCATGAAATCGTCGGCGGCAGCAGACCGAGGCCAAGGAACGACAGCGAGGTTTCGGCAATGATCATCATCGGAATTGCCAGGGAGACCGAGGCTATGATGTGGGAGACCATCGAAGGCAGCATGTGGCGGAAGATCACGCGCATCTGCGAACAGCCGTCCAGCCTCGCGGCGGTGACGAAATCTTCGGTGCGCAGGGCGAGAAACCGTCCGCGCACCACGCGCGCAAGTTCCGTCCAGCCGATCAGCGACAGGATGACGGTGATGGCGAAGTAACGCCAGGTCGGCGGCCAGTCCTGCGGCAATGCGGCCGAAAGCCCGAGCCATATCGGGATGGTAGGCATCGCCAGCTTGAACTCAACGATGCGCTGCACGGATGCATCAATCCAGCCGCCGAAGTAGCCGGAAATTCCGCCAAGAAACACGCCAAGGACCAGGCTCATCAGCACGCCGACCAGACCGATCGACATGGATATGCGTGTTCCGTAGATGATGCGGCTCAGCATATCGCGCCCAAGCCGGTCCGCGCCGATGAGATAGAACCTCTCGTCAGACTTTTTCGGCGCGATCAGGCGCCGTTCGACCTCGAACGTCCCCCACATTCGCACCGGGGCGCCCTTGCCGAAAAATTCAATGTCGACAGTCTTGGACGGATCGGAGGTAAAAGTGGTCGCCAGCGTGATGGGATCGCGCTTCTGCGCCATGGCGTAGACGTGGGGCTGGAATGTCCAGCCGCCGTCCGGCGTCGTCTTGATGAAACGCACAATCTGCGGCGGGTGGTTGACGGCGCGCGCACTCGAGGCATCGGGGTCGAAGGGCGCCAGCAGTTCGGCAAAGGCGGCGATGAAATACAACAGCCCCACGACGATCAGCCCGAACACCGCCAGCCGGTGACGGCGAAAGGCGATCCACATCAGTTTCCATTGACTGGCCTGATCGGTCGAAGCGTGCTGACGAGTATCGATGACCATGCTCATGCGATCAACGGTAACGGATGCGCGGATCGATAAGGGCGAGCAAGATGTCGCTCACCAGCATGCCGACGACAGACAGGCAGCACAGAAGCAGGATGAAGGCGCCGGCGAGATACATGTCCTGCGCCAGCAGCGCCTGCAGCAGCAGCGGCCCGGCTGTCGGCAACGACAGAACGTAGGAAATGATGACCGAGCCGGAGACCAGTTGCGGGAACGCCCAGCCGATGGTGGAAACAAACGGGTTGAGCGCAAGGCGCACCGGATACTTGACCAGCAACTTCCACTCGGAAAGGCCCTTGGCGCGCGCGGTCGTCACGTAGGGCTTGTGCAGTTCATCGAGGAGATTGGCGCGCATGATACGGATCAGGCTCGCGGTCGCCGAAGTGCCAAGAATGATCACCGGCACCCAGATGTGCTTGCACAGATCGACGAACTTGTCCCAGGACCACGGCGCCTGCTGGTATTGTTCGGAGAAGAGCCCGGATGCGTCATGGCTGAACCAAACGACCGAGACGTACATCAGCACCAGGCCGAGCAGGAAATTGGGGATCGACAGCCCAATGAAACCGATCGCCGAGATAACATAATCGCCGATCGAGTACTTCCTTACCGCCGAATATATGCCGATCGGAAACGCCACCGCCCAGGTGAACAGGAGCGTTGCGGCAGCCATCGCCACCGATAGCCCCATGCGCTCCCAGATGAGGTCCGAGACGGGCTGCGACCATTCGAAGGACTGGCCGAAATCGCCGCGCAGAACGCCGGAAATCCAGCGCCAGTACTGCACGAGAAAGGATTCATTGAGTCCGTAGCGCTCGCGTAAGGCGTCGAGTCGGGCCTGATCGACGACATCGCCCGAAGCCGCAAGGGTCGCCGCCAGCGACGTGACGAAATCGCCCGGCGGCGCCTGAATCAGCGCGAAGGCCACCAGCGACACCGCAAACAGGAACGGGATCGACCAGAACAGCCGTTTCAGCACGTAGACGAGCAACATGGGGCCAACTCAACGAGAAGGATTTTGGGTGCCCGCCGGGAGGCGGGCACCCAGGGCGCTCAGTTGGCGTAATAGTACTGCTGAAGCAGCGAGGGCGCGGGCGTCGGCCAATACCAGGAGCTGACCATGGCATCGGGCGCGTTGCGGATCGTCTTCTTGCGGATTCCAAAGGTCGGCGCGCTGGTGGCGACACCCATCACCTCGAACTGTTCCGCCGCAATGTCGGCCACCTTGTCGATCAGTGCCTTTCGCTTGGCCGGATCGGCGGTGCCGCGCGCCTCGTCGTACAGCTTCATGCGCTCCTTGACCGAGGCCGGCGGTTCCTCGCCGGACTTGCCACCCGTCTTGTACCAGTTCACCCACGGGATGCCCCAGCGCGAGTCGTGGTGCACCGGCACGATCTGCTGCGGAATGTCCCCAGGCACCCAAGACCCCTGACCTCCCCAGACCGCGGCGTCATGGTCATTGGATTCGGAGGTGCGCTGATAGAAGAAGGTGCGTTCAACCGCGTTGACGTCCATGTCGACGCCGATCTTGGCCCATTGCCGCTTTATGACCTGAAGCATGTCGACTTGCTCGGGCTGCAGCGTCGGGATCACGTCGATCTTGAATTTCAGCGGCTTGCCCTTCCACATCCGCATGCCGTCCGGTCCTTTCTGGTTCAGGCCGACGGAATCGAGCAGCTGGTTCGCCTTGGCTGCGTCGAAATCGAGATGCTGCGTGGATATCTTCCTGTGGAAGTTCGGATGATCCTCCCACGGGCCCTGATGCCAGGGCTTGCCCTGCCCGAGCAACGCCGTTTCGATAATCTCCTTGCGGTCCATGCCAATCGACAGGGCAACGCGGAAGTCCTTCTTGTTGAAGAGCTCGCGCAGATCCGGGTTCTTGTGCGTCAGGTTCAGGTTGATGACCATGTTGGAGCCGCCCGGCGCATTGGCGGTCCAGAATTCATAGCCGCCCTTGTCGCGATTCTGCGCCAGCACCGGTCGATTGGCCGGCGAGTCGAGATGGCGCAGCTGGAAGTCGATCTTGCCGCCGATGGCGTCGAGTATCAGGCTTTCAACATCCTGTGCGATCGGGGAAACCAGCTGATCGATATAGGGAAGCTGGTTTCCCGCAGTGTCGACCTGCCAGAAATAGGGGTTGCGGTCGAGCACGACGCGGGTGGCGCCGCCGACGTAGGGATCCTTGACCACCCAGGGATCGAGCGTCGGACGGGCCGGATTGCCCCAGCGGGCGGAGATTTCCAGATCGCCGCACTTGGACTGGAACAGGCCTTTCCAGTCCGCCTGCTTGTTCTCCTTGATGAGGTCGTCGATCTTGTCGTTGTATTTCGGCAGGAATTGCGAGCAATAGTGCTTGGCATAGAGCACCGGGTTCTGGCCCAGCGGCGAAGCAAGTTCGGCAAGGAAGTCGCCGTAGGGCTCAGCGAAACTGAACCTTACCGTCGTATCGTTGATCTTCTCCACCGTAAAAGGCTTGCCGCCGGCCATGTAGCGCGGGCCAAGCGGCGTCAGCGCGCCGGCAATGACGATGTCGTTCATGTTGAACAGAACATCATCAGCGGTGAAAGGCTTGCCGTCCGACCACTTCATGCCCTTGCGCAGGGTGAACGTGAACACCTTGGCGTCCGGCGACACCTCGAAGGATTTGGCGACGTTGGGAATAACCTTGGTGTAGCCGAGATCCCAACGCACCAACCCCTGAGGGCCCGTCATGCGCAGGATGTTGTTGAAGTCGGAGGAGCCACGCAGGCCGTAGCGCAGCACACCCCCATATCGGCCGACGCTCTTGAGCGGGGTCACGACCTCCGGTTCATCACCGACGCGGTTCGCAACGGGCGGCAACTTGCCATCCTTGACGAGTGCGGCCAGCGCGGGCGCCTCACTCTTGGCTCCCTGTGATGCGGCGGTGCCGACTGCAAGCGTCGAAACGCCGGTGGCCAGCGCGGCAACGATTAGTGCTCTTCTGATATGCGCCATGGGCGAGATACCTCCCTGGTTGCCATTAAGCTGCGGTGACGTTACACACTTGTCAGACAACTGACAACTATGCGACCACCCCCCATCACATGAAACTCGCAACGCAGCTCCAGGCACGAGACGATTCAGACTTCGAGGTATGGTCCCAGCTCGGCATCACGCACCTTTGCCAGGACCCGCCGGGCAATCCGCATGACTGGACGCTGTCCGACATCGAAAGGTTGCGCGACACCATCGGTCGCTACGGCATGGTGCATGACATGGTGCAGTTGCCGCTGTCGTCGCGTCCGATCGAACAGGCTCAGAGCCCGGACATCCTGCTCGCCGGACCGGAGCGCGACCGGCAGATCGATTCCATTTGCGACCTTATCCGCAATCTTGGCCGCGCCGGCATTCCTGCGGCAAAGTACAACCTCAACATCATTGGCATTCCGCGCACGCCGCTGGAAGCGGGCCGGGGCGGCGCGAAGGCCGAGGCCTTCCGCTGGGAATTGACCGATCAGAATGCGCCGCCCGGGCTTGCCGGCCTGCTCGATGCGGACACCAATTGGGAACGCATTGATTATTTCCTCGAACGCGTCGTGCCGGTGGCGGAGGAAAGCAAGGTCCGCCTCGCCTGCCATCCGCATGATCCCTACACGCCTCCGGGCTACAAGGGGGTGACGCGCGTACTCGGCACCGTCGAAGGCCTGAAAAAATTCGTGACGATGCGAGAGAGCCCCTATCACGGGCTCAACTTCTGTCAGGGTACCGTGGGAGAGATGCTGGAAGACCCCGGAACCGAGGTGTTCGACGTCATCCGCTGGTTCGGGACGCGCAACAAGATCTTCAACGTCCATTTCCGCAACATCGCCGGCAAGCGCCTGTCATTCCGCGAGACGTTTCCCGAAGAGGGGACAATGGACATGTGGAAAAGCATGAAGCTTTACCGGGAGATCGGCTATGCGCACATGATCATGCCCGATCACATGCCGCATGTCTCCGGGCCGAACGAGGTCGGCGTCGCCTTCGCTTTCGGCTATGGCTACATCCGTGCGCTGATCCAGGCAGCTGAGGCCGAACATGCGGCCTGAGATCGTTGTCGCCGCGGACGTGCGCTGTGAGACAGGCGAAGGGGTGTTCTGGGATGCCGAAACGCAAGCACTCTGGTTTGTCGATATTCCAGTCGGGCGGCTCTACCGTCTGAACGATGGCACGCTGCATCACTGGGACATGGGCGAGCCGCTCGGCTGCCTCGCGATCGACCGTGCGGGCAATCCCGTCGTCGCGCTGAAACACGACATCGTCCGACTGGATCTCTCGACAGGCGGGCGGGTGCTGCTGGCGCGTCCGGAGACCGACCGACCGCACAACCGTTTCAACGATGGCGCGGTGGATCGGCAGGGGCGTTTCTGGGCCGGCACGATGAAGATGGGTCAACCGGCGGAGCGCACCGGCGCTTTCTACCGGATCGACGCCGACCATCGTGTGACCCGGTTCTGGGATGGCACCTTCACCACGAATGGCATCGCCTTCTCGCCGGATGGGCGAACGATGTATCTGTCGGATTCCAATCCCGAGGTCCGGACGATCTGGGCCTGCGAATACGACACGGATACGGGCACGCCGGGCGAGCGGCGGGTTTTCTTCGATACGCGGGCTGTCGCCGGCCGTCCCGATGGCGCGACGGTCGACGCGGATGGCTGCTACTGGATGGCCGGCGTCGGTGGCTGGCAACTTCTGCGCATCACGCCGAAGGGCGCGATCGACCGCATCGTCGACATGCCCTGCGAACGGCCTTCACGCCCCTGGTTCGGCGGGCGCAACCTCGACATTCTCTACGTCACGTCCATCGGCGCCGGTCTGTCCTCAGGAACTGAGGCGCGCCAGCCCCATGCCGGTGCACTCTTCGCAGTTCATGGGCTTGGCGTGACGGGGCTGCCCTATCCTCGCTTTTGCGGATGATTTCCAGGAGCTCGTGATGAAAACTTCCCCAGTGACAGTGCGCGATCTGCGCCGCTCCGTGCTTGCCGTTCCCCCACTCTGCCGCGATGCGGACGGCATGGTATCGCTCGCGGAAAATCGTCGCCTGACAGCGCATCTGCGGGCGGGCGGCGTGACCACGCACATGTGGGGCGGCAATGCCAACATCTATGCGCTGGGCGTGTCGGACTTCCCGGCCTTTCTCGATGTCGCGGAAGCCTGCGCGGTCGGCGATGAATGGGCGCTGCCCTCCATTGGCGCTGAATTCGGCAAGGCAATGGATCAGGCCGCGATCCTTTCAAGGCGCGCCTTTCCGACCGCAATGATCCTGCCAATGCGCGGCGTCGTCGACCGGCGGGGAGCCGCGCGCGGCATCGGCATGGTGGCGGCTAAAATGGGCAAGCCGCTGATCGTTTATTACAAGGACTCCGGCTATCTGGACATGGCGGATCTCAAGGCGCTGTTCGCCGATGGCTCGCTCTGCGCGCTCAAGTACGGCGTGCTGACACCCGACGCGGCGGTGGATCCGGAACTCGGCAAGATTCTCAAGGCCGTGCCACCGGACCTGGTCATTTCCGGAAGCGGTGAGTTGCCCGTGGTGGCCCACGCCGAGACATTCGGGCTGCGAGCCTTCACCTCGGGCTGCGTCTGCATCGCGCCGCGTCTTTCGATGGCTATTCTCGCCGCCATCCAGTCCGGCGACTTTGCCCGCGCCCGCGCCATCCGCGAAACCTTCCTGCCGTTGGAACATGCGCGGGAGCAGCACTCGCCGATCAAAGTTCTGCACGCGGCGGTGGGGCTTGCCGGGGTGGCCGCGACCGGGCCGTTGCAGCCGATGCTGTCGGAACTGACGGAGCCTGCGGTCCTCGATGCGCTTGGACGCGAGGCAAAGGCGTTGCTGGCGGCCAATGAAACCATGAAGGTGGCCGCCGAATGAGCCAGCACCTGTCGCCTCGACCACGCCCGGCAGCACAATGCAAAGACCAACAAGGACACGGTGCTCGGCTAGGTGAAGAATGATCCGATCGCCGAGGAGTCTTACGACGATGCCATTGTCCGTTCTGAAGTTGTCGCCTCGTCGGCGCGCACGCCGAAGCATAAGCACCTGACAGCAGACTGGCCATGATCATCACCGATGTTCGCGTCACGACCTTCCGCCACACGGTCCATACCTTCAAGGATGAGGATGGACACACTCATCCCGGTCCGCCGCGGCAGGTGCTTTCGTCCCTCCTGACCATCGCCACCGAAGACGCCGAAGGGCATGTGCACGGGCCGACCGAACTGCTGCGCCCGTTCATCGTCGAGACCTTCCTGAAGAAGGTTCTGCTCGGGCAAAACGCCTTGATGCGCGAAAAGCTGTGGCACGGCCTTGCGCATTGGCAGCGTGGCAGTGCGTCGATGCTGACCGACCGCATTCTTGCCCTCGTGGATCTTGCGCTTTGGGATCTGGCAGGCCGGGCGCTGGGCGTGCCGGTCTACAAGCTGATCGGGGGCTATCGCGACAAGGTGCCGGCTTATGCCTCAACCATGTGCGGCGACGAGATCGAGGGGGGGCTGAAGACACCGGACGACTACGCCCGCTTTGCCGACTGGTGCAAGAACAAGCGCGGCTACAAGGCGATGAAGCTGCACACCTGGATGCCACCAGTGACGTTTGCGCCCTCAGTCGACATGGACATCAAGGCCTGCGCGGCGGTGCGCGAGGCGGTGGGCCCAGATTTCCCCCTGATGCTCGATGCCAGCCATTGGTATTCGCGCCAGGAGGCCCTGCGCTTGGGCAGGGCGGTTCAGGATCTGGGCTACACCTGGTTCGAGGAGCCGATGGAGGAGGCGTCGATCTCCTCCTATGCCAATATGGCGCGCGAACTCGACATTCCGGTGATCGGGCCGGAAGTGGCGGACGGCAAGTACTTCACCCGCGCCGAATGGATCAGGGCCGGCGCTTGCGACATTCTCAGGACCGGCGTTCATGACGTTGGCGGGCTGACGCCGGCGCTGAAGTGCGTGCATCTCGCCGAAAGTTTCAACATGGCCTGCGAGGTGCACGGAGTCGGCGCCGGCAACCTCACGCTCTGTGCCGTGCAGGCCAATGGCCGCTGGTATGAACGCGGCCTTCTGCATCCGCATTTCGACTACGACGCGACGCCGGATTACCTCCACGAGCCCGAAGACGCGATGGATGCAGACGGGTTTGTGCACCTGTCGCAGAAGCCGGGGCTCGGCGCGCACTACAACTGGGACTTCATCACCGCGAACACCGTCTCGACGCATTGACAGGTGCGGAAAGCGAGGAAACTCCATGAAAATCGTCCGTCTCCGCTCTTTCATGTCGCGCGATGCCAACCGCCCGCGCGTCCTTGTCGCCATCGACACCGATGAGGGCCTGACCGGATGGGGCGAGTGCTACAATCACGGACCGGACAGGGCGCTCCCCGACCTGCTCGACTACTATTTCGGACAGATCGTCGGTCATGATCCGACGCGCATCGAGTTCCTCTATCTCAAGCTGTTGCAGCACAACCGTTTTCCGCCAGGTGCACTTGGGCTCGCGGCGATGTCGGCCATCGACCATGCACTGTGGGACATTTCGGCGAAGGCACTCAATGTGCCGGTCTATCAATTGCTTGGCGGCCGCTGCCGCGACAAGGTGCGCGTCTACTCCGGCGTCTACACCGCGCCTGATCCGGAAGCGGCGAAGGACCAGCTCGGCAAGCTCAACGCCGATTGGGGCTTTACCGCCTTCAAGCTCTCGCCCTACCGCATCGATCACCATTCCAACCGCTGGGGCGAGGTGGTGCGCACCTCCGCCGAGTATTTTCGCGAGTTGCGGGAGGTCTGTCCCGCCCACTACGAGATCGCCTTCGATGCGCATGCCAAGATCTTTGAGGTGCAGCAGGCGATCCAGCTTGGCAACGCGCTGGCACCCTATGATCCCCTGTTCTTCGAGGAACCGATCCGTCCCGAGCACATGCCGGCATGGGGCGAATTGAAGCGCGGGCTTACGTGCACGCTTGCGACCGGCGAGAGTCTCTATAACCGCTACGAGTTCCTCAACCTCCTGAGCCACAAGGGCTGCGATATCGTGCAGCCCGACATCTGCGTCGTCGGCGGCATCAGCGAAATGCGCAAGATCGCCGCGATCGCCGAGGCGCATTTCGTGACCATCGCGCCACACAACCCGATGGGGCCGCTGGCCACGGCGGTGAATGTGCATTTCTCCGCCGCGACACCGAACTTCCGCATTCTCGAATACCGCCTGCCGACACAGCGATACATGGGCACCGACGATTCCGACGAGGGCTGCTACGTCGCTGATCCCTATCTGCCGAAGGACGGCTTTCTTGAACTGCGGCCGGATCGTCCGGGCTGGGGGGTCGAGATGGACATGAAGTATCTGTCCAGCGACCGTTACATCCATTGGGAGCGCAAGTTGCCGACCAGGCCCGATGGCTCCACCGCATTCATGTAACGGACCGCCCGATACTAAGACCCCTGTGTGGCGGACATGGCCGCCGCGTGGTGCGCTTGTCCTTATGAGCACGCCGCATCGCTTGTCTGACCCTGCACAAACCTGGATGACGTTCAGGGCCTCAGATCACCCGGCACGCGGTCAGGACGCGCGCACAGCTTTCAGGCCCTCGACGTGCTCCACCGGGCCGGCGACGTCCGGGGCGAGCGTGGCGATTTCCGCGTCAAGCCACTGGATGACCTGACGGGCCAGGGGCGCGAGATCAAAGTAGGGCACCATAAGGCCGATGGCGAAGCGGTAGGCAGACGGGTTGTTGACGATCACCCGCGCCAGCGTCCTGATGAAGAACCGCCGATGCTCCGGCTGGCGGACGGTCAACTGGCGGACGAGGCCGAAAACCGCCCTGAGGTCACCCCGGAGACGCGAGAGTTCCAGCCTGGGAGCCGGCGTCTTGCCGCCGAGGCGGATTGCCATGATCTCGACGCGCTTGAAGTAGGCCTCCGGACGGTAGATGCGATCCAGAACCTCGCGGTAAGCTTTCAGGATCTCCCGGCGCGGCCGCAGCGTCCGGAAGTTGAGACCGGCGGTGCATTGATCCGACGTCCCGTCGTGCGCGGTGGCCGCGGCGAAGTCGAGATCGGTGACCGGGTCCAGCCGCCCTTCTGTGATGAGCCTGCGGGACAACTGGGTATTCGGCAGGGCCGTGAGCAGACCGATCATGCACACCGGTATCGCAGCCTGTTCGATACAGGCGATCATGTCGGCGGCAATCGAAGCGGGCTCGCTGTCAAATCCGATGATGAATCCGGCGTGGACCTGAATGCCAGCCCGATTGATGCGGGCGACGCTGTCGGCAAGATCGCGGCGCGTGTTCTGCTTCTTGCGCGCCGCGACGAGCGTGGCCGGGTCCGGGGTCTCGATGCCGACGAAGACGAGATTGAACCCGGCTGCCTTCATGAGCGTGAGAAAGTCTTCGTCGTCGGCGAGATTGATCGAGGCTTCCGTAAAGAATTCGAACGGGAAACCGTGCGCCTGCTGCCAGGCGACGAGCCGCGCCAGGAAGACACGCACCGCCTTCTTGTTGCCGATCAGGTTGTCGTCGACAAAGTCGACGATACCTCGATGGCCCAGACGATACAGTGCCTCCAGTTCGGCCAGCACCTGTTCCGGATTCTTGGCGCGCGGAACGCGACCGAACAGTTCGATGATGTCGCAGAACTCACAGGTGAACGGACACCCGCGCGAGAACTGCACGCTGATCGACGAATAGCGGTCGATCTTCAGAAGATCGTAGCGCGGCACCGGAATGCGCGTCACGTCCACCGTGTACTTCTCCGCGTCGAACCGGCCCGTGCGCTCTCCCCTTTCCCACGCCGCTACAAAGTCGGCGAGCACGGCTTCCGCTTCGCCCGTGATGCGAAACTCTGCCCCTTCAAACACCGTCGGACTGGACGTCACATCCGGGCCACCCACGACGACAGGCCGGCCGAGTGCATGAACGCGGTCGATCAGCGCGAGGCATGCGGCGCGTTGAGGGATCATGCCGCCGGTCATGACGACATCGGCGGCACGAACATCGGCATCGTGCAGGTCTTCGACGTTGCAGTCGACCAGCTTGATCCGCCAGTGCGCCGGCAATAGCGCCGCCACCGTGATCAACCCCAACGGCGGCGAAAGCCAGACCTTGCCGATGACATCGGCCGTGGTCTTCAGACTCCAGAAGGACGTGCTGGTGAACCTCGGGAACACCATCAGGACATTCACGGTCTTGGACATCTGTCCGGATTCCTGTGAAGTAGAGCAGGCAACACGGCCAACGCGGGACGCGCCGGGTCCGCCAGCAGATGACATGTATGGCGGAACACTCTCCGGACCGCCGTAAGATGGATCAATGCCACCGCCACTCGGACGGCCTATCTTTACGCATCGCCTGCACGTCGCAACCAAGCACCAGACGTCGGAGTCAACGGAAGTCATGAAGCAGGCCGTCAACGCTGCACTCTCCTACGCCGAGGGCTGGCTGCGCCGACCGACCCCCATTGCGGACCCGGTCATTCTCGACATCGTCCTGACCAAGGCATGCAACCTCCGGTGCAGTTTCTGCATCTCGTATGCCAGTCTCGCACAGACGCACTGGCTGGACTATGGCCTTTACCAGCGTATCGCGGCCGAACTGTTTCCGACGGCCTGGGATGTACAATTTTGCTCGGGAGGCGAGCCTTTCCTGTATCCACAGATCCGCGAGGCCTTGCAGCTTGCCCGTCACCACGGCTGCAAGACCGGTGTGACGACGAACGCCATGCTGATCGACGATCGCGTCGCGACCTGGCTCGTGGAAGACCAGACGCTTGACCGCATGTGGGTATCGTTCGACGGCGGCACGAAGGAGACGCTGGAAAGGCTCCGCCTCGGCGCGCGCTTCGACAAGATCATTGCCAACGTCCGCAACCTCGTGGCCAAGCGCAGGGCGGCCGGCGCACGCTTTCCCATGGTCGACATGCGCTTTGTCATGATGCGCTCGAACGTCGCCGAACTCGCACGCCTCATAGAACTGGCCGCGGACCTCGGCGTGCGCCGCGTGGAAGGGCGATACCTCAACGTCGCCAATGACATGGACCGAGACGAGTCCCTGTTCCATCACCGGGGCCTGGCGGCCGAGGAGTTCGCCCGAGCGCGCGCGGTAGCAGAAGCCCAAGGTGTGCGCCTCTCTCTGCCACCGTTGCCCGGAGAGGACCGGGGTCGGCATCGTTGCATCAAGCCCTGGGAGATGTGCCAGATCGACGTCGATGGCTCGATCCGCTTCTGCTACAAGTCCTGGCGCCAGCGTCTGGGAAACTTCGACGACGGTTTCTCGAACATCTGGCGTGGCGAACATTACCAGCGCCTGCGCGCGACAATGGACTCGACCGCGCCCTATTTTCCATACTGCCGGACCTGCGCCATGCGCATCGGCATCGACAATGAATCCGCCCATGATCAAAGCAGCCATGCCGAAGACTACGTGATCCCCGGACTCGAGCACTGGCAGACCGATTTCAATGCCCGTGCGGAAGAAAATCGCGACTCCTTCGCCGAGCGAAAGGATCGGTTGCGAGGCAAGAAGGCCTGAGCCGGCCGTTACTCCTGCACGATCCTCGCTTCAGCCATCGCCACGTTGGCGGTTCCAGCCCTAGCTGTCATGCGCACGATGGCGGCGGCCCCATTCCGGTCGATCGCCACCACCTTGCCGGTCACGACAAAGGCCTGGTCTATTCCCAACGGGGCCAGGAACTGGACCGTGATGTCGGTAAGCCTGATGTTCCGCTTCCAGAGCTGGAGCAACCGAGGGAACTGGGCGGCGATCAGCATTCCTGGCAGGACCAGTCCCGCTAGGCCGGCGGCACCGGCAGCCGCCTCATCGACATGGATCGGATTGTCGTCGCCGGCACAGGTGACATAGGCCAGAACCTGCTCCCGGCTGACAGCGGCCAGCGGCAGGACCGGCAAGGGATCGCCCGGTTTCAGATCCAGCCCCATCAGGCACCCCGGACCGCTGGCACCACCAGCAGCACGGAGGACATGCGCGCCACCATCTTGCCCGCTGCATCCGCCACGATGGCGACAAATTCGAGTTTCGGACGCATCGGGTCCCGGTGCGGCAGCGGCCTCCAGCTCAAATCGAGCGCATAGGTACCATCGACCTCGATGCGCGAGAAATAAGCGACGCTCTGGAGGAAGTGCAGCGGCAGGCCCTTCTCCATCCCGGCGACAGATCGGACCGCGGCGCGGATTTCCGGGTTGCCGAGCCAGATCACCGGATAGGTTGCCGGCACTTCCGGCATGGCTGGCGCCTCGCCGGAGACAAGGGGCAGCGCCACCGCATGGCGCAAGCCGCTGACGTGTTGCGAGGCCGCAACCACCTCGAAACACGCGATGGGCCTCAGGTCGTCGTCCGCAGGCATCGGCTCCGCCCTACAAGTCCGCGCGCGTGACGACGAGAACCGCGTTGATTCCGCCGAACGCAAAGGAGTTGCTCAGCGCTGCGCCGATCTCGCGCGGGAAGGCGCCCTGCGTCGGCAGGTTGAGCGGACAAGCGGGATCGGGTTCGAGGAAGTTGATCTGGGGCGGCACGGTCTGTTCCACGAGCGCCTTGACGGTGACAATGAGTTCCAGGCCACCGGCGGCCCCCAGACCATGGCCGAAAATCGGCTTCGAGGAAGAAACCGGAATGGCATCCAACGCCGCGCCAAACACGTTTCTCAGCGCCGCCGCCTCATTGACGTCATTCAGGACCGTCGCGGTGCCGTGCGCATTGATGTATCCGATCGACGCCGGATCCAGTTGCGCATCCGCAAGCGCACTTCGGATGGCCGCCGTCGCCCCGGCGACATCGGGCTGGATGAAATCGCGCGCGTCGCTGCTGGTGCCGTAGCCCGCGAGCAGCGCCAGGGGCATGCCGCCACGCGCCCGAACCGCTTCCAGCGCCTCGATCACAAGGACGCCCGCCCCCTCACCCACGATCATGCCGCTACGCCCTTTCGAGAATGGACGGCACTGATCGCTCGTCACGACACGCATCGACTCCCAGCTGCGCATCGCCACCGGCGTGATCGCAGCCTCGCTGCCGCCGACAATCGCGCGGTCCACGACGCCGCTGCGCACCAGCATCGCGCCGATGCCGATGGACTGGGTCGCCGAAGCGCAGGCACTGGTAACGGCGAAGCAAGGGCCCGTCGCGCCGTAGGTCATGCTGACGAAGGAAGAAGCCGCGCTCGGCATCTGGCGCGGAATGCCCATGGGATCCGCACGCCTGTTCTCGACATAGTGCTGGTAATGCCCCTGATCGAGCGAGGTAAACCCGCCGACACCCGTCCCGATGATCACCGCGGTGCGCGTACCGGCCAGTTCCTCCGCAGACAGGCCGGATTGCGCTACCGCCTCGCGCGCTGCCACGTGCGCCAGTTGCGTGAACCGGTCGCAGCGCGACATCATGGCTGGGGCGATGTGCTGCAACGGATCGAAGTCGCGCACCTGCCCGGCACGGTCCACACGAAGCTTGCAGGGCCGCGTCATCTCGACCGGGCCGAGCGCGGGGATGCCATCGCGACACGCCGTCCAGAGGCGTTCGACTCCCAGGCCCGTCGCGCAGGCCGCACCCATCCCGGTGATCGCAACCTGTCTCATTGTTGTGCTTCGGAGCCCTTTGCGGCCTTGTTCATTTCCCTGACCGCCTCGTTGACCAGTTCAGCCATGTTGCGGGCCGAGGCGAGATCCGAGTTCATCGGAATATAGGTATCCATGACGTCTTCCAGATCCATCAGGATCGTGACGACGTCGATGGACTCCAGACCGAGCGAGTCCAGAGTTGCGTCGGGAGTTATCCGATCACGCTCCAGATTGCCGACCTTCGCCACGACATCGATAATCTTCCCCAGCATCTCCTGGTCCGGCATGGCCGGCCATTCGAGCATCAAGGGTTTTTCATTGATCACTTCAGTCAATTTCAACTCCCCAGTACAGTGCCAGGACACCAAATTTGCTTCACATGCTACTTTTCCGCCTGAATGTCCTTCTCAAACAGCCGGAGCGTCCGCACCCGGCGTGCATTGAATTGCTCAAGAATGGCGATCAATGGACGGTTGCTGTCCAGAACCCATCCCGCTTCGATCGCCGGTAAGGTGTAGCGCCGCGCCAGAGTCACCATTTCGTGCACCAGCATCATTGCAACTGCCGCACCCTCCACCGTTCTCGAGAGTCGCGCCTTGACGCCGAACAAAATCACCCGGGCTGACGAAAAGCGCTGCATCTTTGCGCGCCACAGGAATTTCAGCCAGCCGAGCGGGCTGGGACTGTGGCCCAGGTCGGCACTCATTTCAGCCAGATTGGGCAGCATAAGGACAATGCCGAGCGGCTCGCCATCCTTTTCGACGATAATCCCGTAGTCCGGATGCATGAACGGGCGAAGCTGGGTCTTGAACGCGGCGAGGTCTGCCTCCAGGAGCGGGATGAAGCCCCAGTTATTTTGCCAGGCATCGTTGTAAACCTCGCGCAGGATATCGATCTCGCGCGACGGATGGCGTCGGTCCAGCTTTCGGATGGTGTAGTTCAGGCGCCACTTCGGCAGCCGCAATCGCCTCGATACCTCTTCCAGTTCTGCCGTTCCGATCGCGATCTTGAAGTAAAATAGATCACGCACCGGCCCGAACCCACAAGCTTCGATCAGTCGAAGCAAGTATTCGGGGTGCCAGGGAACCATGAGCATCGGCGGCTCACCCTGCCCCTCGACGAGCAGCCCGGGCTCGCCGTTCATCGACAGCAGACACGGTCCGCGCACGCGCTTCATGCCCCTGGCGCGCAACCAGGCTTCCGCTTCGTGCATCAGGGCCTTGACCACCTCGGCGTCATCGATCGCATCGAGGCAGCCGAAGAACCCTGTTCCGGCGAATTCGGAGGCTGTCGCGGCATGATCGATTTGCGCCGAAATGCGTCCAGCCGGTGTACCGTTCCGGAACGCCAGCCAGTACTGTGCCTCGCCATGCGTGAAGAAGGCACCCTTTCTTGGATCGAGGTTCTGCCGACGGTCGAGCGTCAGCGGAGGCACATAGCGCCTGTCGCCGCGATAGAGCAGCCTCGGCAAATCGATAAAGAGCGCAAGATCACGCGGCGAATTGACCGGTGCGACAATGACGGACATGACAGGCTTGCATCCGGTTGCGTAAACCGCCCAGCATTGGCCACGGCTATGCCGAGGTCAAGGACAGGGCCCTTCTTTTAGCCTAGGCGTGTGGACTCCCGCCAGACGATGCGCTGGATCAAACAGAAAGCAACCCGCTTGTTACGCCAGGACACCTCCGGCATGCTCCGCCATATCGTCATCACCGGCGCCAGCAGCGGCATCGGCCGCGCGCTTGCGGAGCACTATGCCGGCCCTGGCGTGATGCTCTCCCTGACCGGCCGCAACGCGGAGCGGCTGGCTGCGGTCGTGCGGGGCTGCGAAGCGCGCGGGGCCATGGTGGCAAGCTCGCTTATCGACGTCACTGACCGCGTGACCCTGGCGGACTGGCTTGAATCGCGTGACACCGTGCAGTCGGTGGATGTCGTCGTGGCTGCCGCAGGCATCGGCGGGGCGGAGGTCGTTCCGGAGGCAAGGGGCGAGTCCGCGGATCTGGCCGGCAGGATTTTCGCGACCAACACGCTCGGCGTGGTCAATACCGTCGCGCCGCTGCTGGCGCGCATGGTGGCGCGCCGCACCGGTGCCGTTGTGGTGATCGGTTCGATCGCAGGACGCATCGGCCTGCCGCAGTCGCCGGCCTACAGTGCCTCGAAAGCCGCCGTGCACATCTACGCCGACGGGCTGCGACGCCTTGTTGCGTCCAGCGGCGTCTCGGTCACGTCCGTCGTGCCCGGCTTCGTCGATACGCCGATGAGCCGCTCGCTCGCCATGTCGCGCCCGTTCTGCTGGAGTGCCGACCGCGCGGCGCGGCGGATTGCCCGGGCCATCGAACGGCGGGAGCGGCGCTGCATCTTCCCGCTTCCGCTGCGGATCGCCACGGCTTTGCACCATTTCGTGCCCCTCGCACTCCTTGATCGTGTGCTTGGCCGGGCGAATACGGTCATTCGTCCCGGGCGGGCCGACCCGTGACCTCGAAACGTTTTTTCTACCTCGTTCCGGCCGAAACCCGTCATCGCCTCGTGACCGAGACGCGGCTGCAACACCTGCGACGCTTGCTTTTCGACCGGCGGCGACGCTATCCGACGGGCGGCGTCAAGGTGATCTACCAGCATTGCGAGATGCTGCTCGATGCCGGGTTCACAGCCCATCCGGTGCATCTCGGCGACTTCGTGATCGACTGGTATGACCATCAATGCCGGCCGCTTTCGGTTGCCGAAGCCCGCGCCATGATGCGGGCGGACGATGTGCTGGTGGTGCCTGAGCGCCTGCCTGCCGTGGCAGCGCAGTTCACCTGCGGCACCAAAGTGGCGTTCGTCCAGAATCACGGACTCGTCGCGGCCGCGCTGCAAGGCCGTCGCTATGCTGACTTCGGGTTCACCGACCTGCTGTGTTGCGGCACGTTCGTGGCCGGCACGCTGGCAGACCAGGCTCCCCTGCCCTGTCACGTCGTCACGAACGGCATCGATCTCGACAAGTTCGTTCCCGCCCCCGATCTGAGACGACCGGACACTGTCCTGATCCTCAGGCGCAAGGCGTCATGGCCGCTCGGACTTCAGGCCATCGGGCGGCTGCCGCAGGAGATCAGGACGCGTCTTGCGGTACGCGTGCTGCCCAACACAGCCTCGGAGACGCAGATGATCCGACGGTATCAGGAGAGCGATATCTTCCTTGCGCTGGGCTTTCCGGAAGGGTTTGCGCTGCCGCCGCTGGAGGCCATGGCCTGCGGCTGCGTTGTGGCCGGATTCGCCGGCGGCGGCGGCATCAGCCACATGCGGCACGAGACCAGCGCGCTCGTCGTGCCGGATGGCGACGTCACTGCCCTAGCGGCCGCTCTGGAACGGCTGGCCCGCGAGCCGGATCTCAAGGAACGCCTGCGCGCCGGCGGTCAGGCGGTGGCTCAGGGCTTCGGGCTTGCAGCCATGCGCGCGGCCGTGCTTGCCTTCGCCGAGACGATGCAGCGGCGCATGACTAGCTCCTGACGCTCTGCGCCAGGATATCCACGACGCGATCGATATCGGCATCGTCATGCGCTGCCGTGACGAACAGGCGGATGCGCGGCATGTTGCGCGGCACGCCGTAGACGATCGGCGGGGCATAGATTCCGGCGTCCATCAACCGTTCGGCAGCGGCCACCGTCTCCTGCTGATTGCGGAAGATGATCGGCACCAGAGCTCTACCGATCGCGTCACCCGTGTTCAGGCCCGCCGCACGGGCGCGCATAAGCAGTCGTTCTGCCTTTCGCGCCGCTGCTTGCGGCCGCCATGGCTCCTGCTTCGCGAGACTGATCGCGGTGCGCGCCATGGCGGCGACCGCCGGCGCGATGCCGACACTGAAGAGGAACCCCGGAAGCCCGAAACGCAGCACGTCGATGAGGGCGCGCGATCCGGCGAGAAAGCCGCCGCAGGTGGCGAATGTCTTCGACAGGGTACCCATGATGAGGTCAACTCGCGCCGGATCCACGCCGGCATGTTCGCAGATGCCGCGGCCTGTCTCGCCCAGGATGCCGTGCGAATGCGCCTCGTCGATCATCAGCCAGGCACGGTGCCGATCCTTGATGTCCAGGAGGCGCACCAGATCGGGAACATCGCCGTCCATGCTGTAGAGACCTTCGACGACGATGATGCAATTGGCGTGCGCGGCCCGGTGCTCGGTCAGCAGCGCGTTCAAGTGTTCGAGATCATTGTGGCGGAAGGCCAGTGTCTTCGCCCGCGTGCCGCGCGTGCCGGCCAGGATGCTGGCATGGGAAAATTCGTCGCAAAGGACCAGATCACGCCCGACAAAGAAAGTGCTGATCATCGTCTCGTTGGTGAGGTACCCGCTCAGCAGCGCCAGCGAAGACTCGGCGCCGACAAACTCGGCAAGGTCGCGCTCAAGAAGCCCATGCACGGTCCGTTCGCCGCCGGCAAGGCGCGATGCCAGCGCTCCCGAACCGTGCTCCCGGATCGCAGCGATGCCGGCTTCCGCGATGTCAGGGTGCCGGGACAGGCCGAGATAGTCGTAATTGGCGAAGCTGACGAAGGTCTGGCCCCTTGCCTCGGCCGCCGCCTTGGCCTCGTCCATCGCCTTGAAGTAGAAATTGCGCGCCGCTCCAAGTTCATGGCCGCCGCCGAAGCGAAACAGCCGCTGCGCATAGTCGCCGATGGTGTGGTATGGGGAATCTGTTTGACCCAAAGCAATGTCCTTCCAATTCCCCTCTGGGATCGTATTATTTGGGTGGGCTGAGAAATCAACCCGGAATGCCGGCACTGGAGCCGATGCTCCTTCCTGCCGGGCGGGCGGCGCGTGTTCGTAGTCAGTGGGACGATTGTGGCCAGGATACTCTATGGCGTGCAGGGTGACGCAGGCGGTCACGTATCGCGTTCGCTCACGATCGCGAGGCAACTGCACGGTCATGAAGTCGTGTTCGTCGGCGGCGGACGCGTCGCCCAGGCGAGGCGTCACGGCTATGATGTCGTGGACGTACCGATGCTGGCCAACGTCTAC
The DNA here is from genome assembly GCA_035437025.1 of Beijerinckiaceae bacterium. Taxonomy (GTDB): domain Bacteria; phylum Pseudomonadota; class Alphaproteobacteria; order Rhizobiales; family Beijerinckiaceae; genus JAIUNP01. The sequence goes on from DAOMXN010000003.1 coordinate 41,231, forward strand.
ACCAACAACCGGCTGGACCTGCCGGCGACGCTGATGGCCGGCGCGCGCGCCCTCCGTGATCGCGCCCGGATCTTCGACCGGCTGACAAGCCTCATTCGCGATTTTGATCCCGACCTGATCCTCACGGACTACGAGCCATTTCTGCCCCAGGCTGCCAGGCTCGCCGGACGCCCCAGCATCAGCATCAATCGGCAACATTTCCTGACGCATTGCGACTACACCGTGCCTTCAGGCGCCCAGCTTGCCCGCCTGCTTGCGATGCAGGCCCTGCGCCGGTTTCACATGAGCGCAAGCCAGTACTTCATCGTCTCCTTCACGAAGGCCACAGCCAAGGAACCAAAGACCGCCGAAGTGTTTCCATCCGTGATCCGGCCGGAAGTCGCTGTCCGCTCGGGCAGCGACAGCGGTGCCGTGCTGGCCTACTTGCCCCTGGCCTCGCCTGACTGGATGCGCCGGACTTTCGCCGGACTCGACCGCAAGGTCATCGTTTATGGCCAGAACCGTGACGGTGACGTCGGAAACCTCAGTTTCCGGCCCCGGACATCTGACGGGTTCGCAGACGATCTGGCGCAGTCAGCGTTCGTCGTCTCCCATGCCGGCAGCAATCTCATTGCCGAATCCCTGTTTCTGAAAAAGCCCGTGCTGACATTTCCGACCGCACGGATTTTCGAGCAGTACCTCAATGCGCACCTGCTGGCGGGTGCCGGTTACGGCAAGATCGGCAGCCAGCGCAATTCGGCCGCATCCGTTGCTGCCTTCGACAGAGAACTCCATCTCTACCGGTCGCGCCTCGAGCAATATCGTCCGTGGCGCGACACCACCGTCGTCGATCGCCTTTCCGGGCTTCTCGCCCGTTGACCTGGCTCAAGGCGTTCCGCTGGCATGCCGATGATGGTTTGACCCTGATCGTTGACCGGCATTGCCTGCCTGCAGGACCTTGCGCCGGTTCTCGTTAAGCCTGAGAATTGCGCAGACCACAGCGCCTTCATGCGACTGGTCGTGCTCACCGCAGACGAAAGGATACCGTGTCCGCCCTTGCTGCACACGTAGCCACCGTGGCCAAGCTTGCACCCAGCTTGCTGGCGCACCCCGGCTATAGCTACGAGACCGCCAAGCTTCTGCTCAGCCGGCTGACGCTCGCGATGAAGACGCCTGCAGACTATCGGGGTGGGCAGATCCGGCAGGTCAGCATCCGGATCACCGACCTGTGCAACCTGCGGTGTCACACCTGCGGACAATGGGGCGACAACGGCTATCTTCTCGGCCAGCCGATGCGCGAACTGCTGCGCGCCGAAGTGCCGGTGGATCGTTACATCGCGCTGCTGCACGATCTGGCGGCCAGGGGACATCGTCCGGGCCTCTATCTGTGGGGCGGGGAGCCGATGCTCTACCGCGGCGCGGTGTGCCTGATCGAAGAGGCGGCGAAACTCGGCATGCCGACCAGCATCGCCACCAACGGAACCAAGGTGGCCGAAAACGCCGAGGCGCTGGTGCGTGCCCCGATGTTCATCGCCCAGGTTTCGATCGACGGGCACAACAGCGACATCCACAATGCCTGCCGTCCTGGGGCCAACCCCTCCACCGACAACTTTTCAACGGTCGTCGGTGCTCTCGACGCCCTCAAGGCGGAGCGCAAACGCCAGGGCGGGAAGCTGCCGATTCTCGCCGGATTGTGCACGATCAACCAGCGAAACGCGGATCGGCTGGTCGACATCTATGACGCGTTCCACGACAAACTCGATTTCATGATCTTCTACCTGTCGTGGTGGATCGATGCGCCTTCGGCCGCCGCACACACGACGGAATTCCAGCGCCGCTTCGGCACCCGACCCGTCCGGCACGAGGGCTGGATCGGCGGCTGGCGGCCAACGGACTATTCCGGCCTGTCCCGACAGCTCGCGACACTGGCCCGCCGCGCCCTCAGTCCGCGCGGCCCCGGTGTCCTGCTCGTCCCGGACCTGACAAGCCCCGAGGACCTCGAACGCTACTACACCGACCACGGCGCGACCTTCGGCTTCGATCGGTGCACGTCGATCTATCGCGCGGTCGAGATCAATGCCAACGGCGACGTATCGCCCTGCCGCGACTACAACGACTACGTCGTCGGCAACATCAAGACGCACACCATCACCGACTTGTGGGACAACGATGCCTATCGCGCGTTCCGCCGCAGCCTGAAGTGCGATGGCCTGATGCCGGTCTGCACCCGCTGCTGTGGCATGATGGGCAATTGAACCAGCGCAAGGTCCCCGGACAGCATCGATGGCACGAAGGCAGTGAGCGGAGCCCGCGAACGATGCTGAAGACGGCCTACATCCTGCTGTGGTTTCCCGTCCCGACCGAGACCTTCATCCTCCGCGAGGTGGTCAACCTGCGGCGCTACGGCCTGCCGGTGTTCGTGTTTTCGCTTTATGGGCGTTGGCGTAAGAACCTGTCGCGCGAGATGTCCGAACAGGCCGCGGATGTGGAGCGGCTCGGCATGTGGAGCCTGCCCCGGCTGATCGCGGCCCTCGTTCACTGGCTGTGGCGCAAGCCGGGGGAAACGCTGCATATCCTGCGCCGGTTCACCTTCCGCCGGTGGCGTGGCCTGGAGAAGACCGGCGAGAACCTCTGGGCACTGCTCGCAGGGTTCCATCTGGCCCGCCGGTTCGAGGATCTGGGAATCGAGCATATCCATGCGCCCTGGGCGGCCGGCCCGGCGACTGCGGCGTGGGTGGCCTCGCAACTGACAGGGCGGCCCTACTCGTTCACGGCCCGCGCCTGGGACATCTATCCGGCCGATGCCTTGATCGGGGAAAAAGTGGACGCCGCGACATTCGTGCGGACCGAAACCTCCGCCAATGTGGCCCATCTCAAGGCCATCACCGGCGCGGCGGATGCGAAATTCCGTGTCACCTACAACGGCATGCCCCTGACCCGAACGGTCGATGCCCCGCTCCGGATGACACCGCCCTACAAGCTGCTGGCGATGGGTCGGTTCGTGCCGAAGAAAGGCTTCGATGTCCTGGTGGCGGCCGCCGGCATTCTCGCCGGGCGCGGGGTCCCCTTCGAATTGACCTTTGCGGGGGATGGCCGCCTGCGCAACGCGCTGGAGCGACAGGCGCGAGCGCTCGGCATTGCCGACCGGGTCCGCTTTCCCGGTTTTCTGTCGCACGATTCCGTCGGCGCCGCCTTCGCTGGCGCCGATGTCTTCGTCATGCCCTGTGTGGTCGCGGCATCGGATGACCGCGACGGCATCCCCACCGTGCTCATGGAAGCGCTGATGCATCGCGTTCCGGTGATCTCGACCCCTGTTTCCGGGATTCCCGAACTCATCCGGGATGGCGAAACCGGCCTGTTGGTCCCCGAACGCGATCCCGTTGCGTTGGCTGACGCCATCCAGCGCTGTCTGACCGACCGGGATTTCTCCGTCCGCATCGCTGAACAGGGACGAGAGCAGGTGCGGCGCCAGTTCGATGCCGAACGCAACCATCGCGCCGTGCTGGCGCTGTACGCAACGATCGGCAGGCCGTGATGGCGGCTGCCGGTCGCCCGCTTCGCCTGGTCCTGCTGCTGGAGGATCTGGATGCTGGCGGCACGCAACGCTATGCGCTCTACCTTGCGACACACATCGACCGTTCCCGGTTCAAGCCGGAAATCTGGACGTTGCGGGGCGGCAGCACCTTCGCGCCGCTCGCCGCCGCCGCCGGAATTCCGGTGAGCGATCTCACGCGGTCGCGCCGCGTCGGTCCGGTCGCGGTCCTGCGCCTCATCTGGCGTCTCCTGTTTCGTCGTCCGGACATCCTCTATACGCTGACCATCATCCCCAACATCTGGGGACGGCTGTTTGGCGGCCTGCTGCGGATTCCCGTCGTTTCGGGGTATCGCAGCCTACGGCCGGCGCAGCTGGACCGCCTGCTGCACCCGCTGTCGCGGCGCATCATCGCCAATGCTCCGCAATTGAAGGATGTGCTGACCGATGAGCTCGGCGTGCCGGCGGCGCGCGTCAGCGTTGTTCCCAACGGCGTTGATCTGGATCGGTTTTCGCCGGTTGCCCATCATGAATCCGAAACACCCCTTATTGTCTGCGTTGCGCGCCTGGTTCCACCCAAGGACCTGCCGACGCTCGTCGCGGCATTCGCCATCGTGCGAGCCGCCCTGCCGGAAGCACGGCTGACGATCATCGGCGAAGGTCCGGTGGCGCTGGCGCCTGCGACCCAACTTTCGGTTCTGCCGGCGCGCTCGGACGTTCCCGCGGTGCTGGCCAGGGCCTGGGTCTTTGCGCTTTCGTCGATCGAGGAAGGTGCCCCCAACGCCATCCTCGAAGCAATGGCGAGCGGTCTTCCGGTCGTCGCCACCGATGCGGGCGGCATACGGGACGTGGTCGAAGACGGCATGACCGGCGTCCTTGTGCCGCGACGCGATCCGCAGGCCCTCGCGACAGCCTTGCTCGACCTCCTGCGCAACCGGGACACCCGGCGGCGCATGGGCGAGGCGGGACGTCGGCGGGCGGAGGAGCGCTACTCGATTGCCGCCATGGTGCGGGCGACCGAGGCGCTGCTGGACGATGCCGCGGGGGGCGCCGCGCCCGGTTCCGGGGGAGCGCTGGCATGAACGGGCCACTGCCTCCGACGATATGGATCGAAGTCGATGACATCATTGAGTATTTCACCCGGCACGACCAGCCGACAGGTATTCAGAGGGTGGTCTTCGAACTCCTGAACGCCGCGAGGCAACGGTCGCGGCAGGCTGTCCGCCTGTGCCGCCTCAACCGGCGTTCCGGGCGCTTCGAGGCGCTCGATCTGACGGGCTACGACGCGATGCTGACGTGGTTGCGGCGCGAAGGCCGGGTCTACCAGAAATACGGACGGCTCCATGCGCGCCTCGGCATCTGGGCGCGCGACCTTTACCGTCTGAGGCATTGGCGGGACCCCGGCCGGAAGCTCAGTGCGCGGCATGACGCCAGGGCAGAGACGTTTTTCCGCGAAATCCAGACAGGTGCGGTCATCCTGTCGCTGGGCGGGCCTTGGCTGAACCCGCGTTTCCCCTCAGCGGTCCGCGCCCTGAAGTCGCGCCCGGGCGTTCGCTTCGTGCAACTTGTGCACGACATCATCCCGATCTCGCACGCTGACCTGCTCGATGCCCGGGCCATTCCGCAATTCGTGACCTGGCTGCATGAGACCGCCCCGCTCGTCGACTTCTATCTGACGCCGTCGAGGCACGTCGCCGGCGAACTTCAGAGCTACGCTGCCGCGCAGGGATGGCCCCGGCGCAGCATCACCGTGATCCGCTTCGGCAGCGGCTTCGCGCCTGCCGCGCCGGTCGGGCAGGAGCCGCTGCCGTGTCCGGTCGGCGAGCCCTATGCGCTCTGCGTCGGCACGGTCGACCTGCGCAAGAATACGGAGTTGCTGGTTCAGATCTGGGAGCGGCTCGTGGCCAAGCATGGCCGGGATCGGGTTCCGCTGCTGGTCCTTGCCGGCCATCGCGGATATCGTTCGCAAGCGGTCTTCACCCGGTTGCAGGCAACCGGTTTCGTTCAGGGCCGCGTGCGGTTTCTTGAGCGCGTCTCGAACGCGGCTCTCGAAGATTTGTATCGTCGTGCCGCCTTCACGGTTTTTCCCAGCAAGGCGGAAGGCTGGGGACTCCCGGTGGAGGAGAGCTTCGTCTACGGCCGTCCGGCCATCGTCTCGACCGCGACATCGCTGCCGGAAGTGGGCAGCGACCTTGCCGAATACTTCGATCCGGCCGATGCGGAAGGCGCATATGCCCGGATCGAAAGGGCCATAACCGACCCCGCCCATCTGGACCGGCTGGCGGAGCGCATTCGCAAGGACTTCAGGCCACGCAGCTGGAACGAGACCTTCGATCAGATTGCCGAGGTGATCGGCCGCGAGTGCGCCCTGCTCGAACGCGGGCGGCACGACGCCGCCGAGCGCGGAACCGGGACGTAGAACGATGCCGGCGCTTTCCCTCGTGGTCTGCCTGCATCGCGAAGGCGCCTTTCTGGAGCGCATGCTCGCCCATGCGGACGGCTGCTATGATGACCTCGTGGTCGTCCATGATGGTCCTGACGAGGACGCGGTGCGGGACATTGTCGAAGCGCGCGGCGGGCGCTTCTTCGAACGGCCGCGCTCCTGGCAGCAGGAACCGCACTGGTCATTCGCCTGGGAACAGGCGCGCCACGACTGGATCCTGCGCTGGGATGCGGACGATCTGCCAAGCGATGCGCTGGCGACCTGGCTCCGCGCCTTCCGGACTGCCCCCGAACCCGCCGCCGAAATATCGGCATTTACCTGCATCTATCCGCTGTGGGACGGGAAAACGGCACGCACCCGTCGATGGCCGCGCCGCATCGGCCTGCTCAATCGCCATCGCGTGCGCCACATCGGAATGGCGGACCAACCTCCCATTCCCGATGGCGAGGTGACACCTCTTGAACTTGTTCTGCGCCATGAGCCGGACCGGCCCAGCTACGGTGTGTGGTACACCGTGTTCCGACCGACATCGCGCCGTTGGCACCTCGATATCGCCCGTTCGCTCCTGGGTAAGCCCACGGACTTGCCCTGCTGGCGCTGGACCAGCCCGATCTGGCCGCCGGCATGGGAAGCAATCCGTCGCCACCCGCTGCGGACCGGCCTGCGGCGGTTGTTCACGACCCCGTTCAACAACGCTCGTGCGATGATACGCCACGGCGAATGGCCGCGCCCATCCATGCTGGTGTTTTC
>DAOMXN010000003.1:48034-50786 GCA_035437025.1 Beijerinckiaceae bacterium
CTGGCCCGCCATCAAAGGTAACCGACGATCCGGCCCGCGTCGTGTCGGTCCTCGCGGCGCCGGCTGTCTGTCTGTGGCGACACAGGAACCTCGCGCGCCGGCTTGTCCGCCGCGACATCGAGGCGCGCTTTCGCGGCACCGTTCTGGGCAAGATCTGGGCCGTCATCGCGCCGCTGCTGATGCTTGGCGTCTACACTTTCGTCTTCGGCGTGCTGATCCAGCCGCAATGGCAGGCGGCCGTGAATGACCGTTTCACCGTGCCGCTCATCTATTTCTCCGGACTGATCCTATTCCAGTTCTTTCTGGACGTGTTCTCGCGGGCGCCCGCGCTCATTCGCGACAACGCGGTCTACGTGAAGAAAGTCGTCTTCCCCGTCGAGATTTTTGCCTGGATTGTCGTCGGATCGGCGCTTTTCCGGCTGCTCATCGGCTTTGCGATGCTGGTCGGCTTCCATCTCCTGCTGAAAGGGCTGCCCCCTGTCTGGCTTGTGATGATTCCGCTGTTCCTGGCGCCCCTGGCGCTGATCTCGGCGGGGCTTGTCTGGTTCCTGGCCGGGTTGGGCACGTATGTGCGTGATGTCTCGCAGGTCGTGCAGGTCCTCACCCCTGTGATGATGTTCATCAGCCCTGTCTTCTTCCCGCTTTCGGCCATTCCGGAGCCGACGCGGAGCGTGCTTTATGCCAATCCGCTTTCCTTCCCCATCGAAGCCGTGCGTTCGGTGCTGTTCGGAGGCGGTTTCACGAACTGGAGCGGCCTTGCCGCCTATGCGCTTGGCGCCGTCATCGTCGCCGGGCTGGGCTACCGCTTCTTCATGCGCGTTCGGCCAGGGTTCGCCGATGTGCTCTGATGTGGTGATCGCGGCAACCCGTCTGGGCAAGACGTTCCGCGTTTTCACGAAGCCTTCGCAGCAGCTTGGTGCATTGCTCCTGCCCCGGCGCGGCGGGGGAAGCGAACTCGCGGCCCTGCGCGACGTCACCTTCACGGTCGAACAAGGCGAATCCGTCGCCATCATCGGCCGCAATGGTTCCGGGAAGTCCACGCTGCTCAACGTTGTCTGCGGCATCCTGACGCCGACACACGGTACGGTCACGACCCGCGGCCGCATCGTTGGCATGCTGGAACTCGGCACCGGCTTCGATCCCGATTTCTCCGGCCGCGAGAACGCCCGCCTGACGGCCGCGATCTTTGGCCTTGGCGAGGAGGAGATCGCTGCCCGGCTTGAGCACATGACGGAATTCGCGGACATCGGTGACGCGATCGAGCGGCCGGTGCGCGAATATTCCAGCGGCATGGTCGCGCGGCTGGCCTTCGCGGTCTGTGCCCATGTCGATGCCGACATCCTTGTGGTGGACGAGATCCTGGCAGTCGGCGACGCGGCGTTCCAGCAGAAATGCATGCGTTTTCTACGGACGTTCAAGGCGAAAGGCGGCACGCTTCTGTTCGTTTCGCATGGCGAACATGCGGTGCTTTCGCTCTGCCGGCGCGCGCTCTGGCTCCATCAGGGGAAGGTGCTCGCCGATGGGCCGAGCAAGGAAGTCTATCACGCCTATGCCGCCTCGATCGAGGAGCATGAAGGCATGTTGTCCGCACCCGCCGTCGCGCTGGGCCATGGCCCCGCGCCTGTGCGGGCACCGGCGTCGTCTCCCTTCCAGCCTTTCCGGTACGATCCGGATGCCAGCGCGCCCGCTTTTTCCGGCACGACGATCACCCAGATCGACCTTTGCGACGAGAATGGCGACAGGCGGGTGGTGCTGGAAGGTGGGGAGGAGATCGACGTTAGCGTTCGCTGCGCATTCGAAGAGCCGGTCAGCTCGCCAGTCGTGGCGTTCCTGGTTCGCAACAAGCTTGGCCGGATCGTTTTCGCCGATGACACCGCGCAACTTGGATCGGCAGCGGCGTCGGCCGGGGCTTTCCTGGCACGGTTCACCCTGCCCCTGCCCTACCTGCCGAGCGGCGACTACCTGGTCGAGGCATTCGTCTTCGACAATCGCGCGCCCTCGCCGCAGCTGCTGGCGCGCAGCATCGACCGCTGCTTTTTCCAGATCCAGTCGCGACACCCCGGCGGGGGACTTGCCAATATCGCCCCGCGCAGGATCGCAATCGGTCCGGCCGAGCCCGGGACAATGGCGCCATGACGGGGGATCTGGCGATCATCGCCGAGGGGATCGGCAAGACCTACCGCATGTACCCTTCGCAAGGATCGCGCCTTGCCGACCTGCTGCGCCCTGCGCCACGGCGTGGCAGCGCCTTCAGCGCACTGGACAGCATCGATCTGAAGGTCCGGCGCGGCGAGTCCGTTGGGGTCATCGGCCGCAATGGCGCGGGCAAGTCGACGCTGCTGCAAGTGATCGCGGGGATGCTGCGGCCGAGCACAGGCAGGGTCACCGTGAACGGGCGTGTCGCCGCGCTGCTGGAACTCGGCGCGGGCTTCGATCCGGACTTCAGCGGGCGCGAGAACGTCGCCATGGCCGCGGCGATCCTCGGGCTCAGCGATACGCAGATCGTCGAGCGTTTCGAGGCAATTCTGGCTTTCGCCGGCATCGGAGCAGCCATCGACAGGCCCGTCCGGGAGTATTCCAGCGGCATGTATGCGCGTCTCGCCTTTGCCGTGGCCGTGCATGTCGATGCCGACATCCTGATCATCGACGAGATCCTCGCGGTCGGCGATGCGGCGTTCCAACGGCAATGCCATCGCGCCATCGAGGCCTTCCTGTCGCGCGGCGGAACGCTGCTGTTCGTCTCGCATGACGA
>DAOMXN010000003.1:50886-55974 GCA_035437025.1 Beijerinckiaceae bacterium
CAGGGCACGGTCTGGCACGGCGAAGGCGGCGGCGAGATCGAGCATATCGCGCTGATCGGCCGGGATGGCACGCCGCTGTCGGCAACGCATGGCGGGGACGAGGTCGAACTGCGGATCAGCTGTCGGGCACGCCGGGCGCTCAACCGGCCGATCGTCGGCTATATCCTGCGCAACGCGAACGGAGAGAACCTCGCCGGCGACAACACCTATCTCCGCACGCGCGAAAGCGGATTTCCCGTCGCCGCCGGCGAACAGTTCGTCGCGCGGTTCATATTGCAATTGCCCTACCTCCCGGCCGGCGATCACTTCTTTGCCCCCTCGATCATCGAAGGCACGCAGCGCGACCATATCCATCTGCATTGGATCGAAAACGCGTTGTGCCTGCGCGCCATTGCCAGTCCTGTAACGCTCGGCGCGGTTGGCGTGCCGGCGCGCAATGTGTCGTTCGGACCCGTGGTCGGCTAGAGCGTCCGCTCCGATCCGGCACCATCCGGATGGTTGTGCGCCAGGGCGCGCGCCAGCGTCTTGTGGGTCTGGCGCACATGCAACGGATCGAGCGCCGCGATCGCCGCGACGGCCTGCGACACAAGCGTCGCGTTATCGGCGGTTTGCCTGGTGCGCGTCGCTTGCACCTGTTCCAACGCGCGCCAGGCGCGTTCGGCGCAGGCGTCCCAGGTGAATTGCCGCGCCCGAGCCTCGCCATAGGCAGCCAGATCGGCCTGGAATCCGGTGTCCGTCAGCACATGCTGCATCAAGGCGACAAGACTTGCATCATCGTCCGGATTGAACAAGGCATCGGCCCGTCCGATCGCTTCGGGCAGGCTGGTCCGGTCGGCGCCGATGACGGGAGCTCCGCAGCCCATCGCTTCGAGCACCGGCAGGCCAAAGCCTTCATGGAGCGAGGGAAACACGAACAGCACACAGGCATTGTAGAGCCCGATCAAGTCGTCGTCAGGCACGTAGCCGGTGAACACGACCTCGTCGGGGTCCAGCCCCAGCTCCGCCGCCTGGCGCGCCAGAGGCTGCAACTCCCGTGGCGCGAGGTGGCAGACGATGGCGAGTTGATGTGCCCGCCTCAGCGCTTCCGGCAGGCCGGCGAAGCCGCGTATCAAGCCGGCGATGTTCTTCCGATGATCCCCGCCGCCGGTATACATGACGAAGGGACGCGCGATCCGATGCCGGGCAAGCAGGTCGCGGACGGTCTTCTCGTCGCGCTCGATCCTGCGGAAGCGATGATCGACACCCGAGGAAATGGTCATAACCTTCTCGGCCGGGCACCCGAGGTGCTGGATCGCTTCCCGGCGGGTCGACTCGGAGATCGCCAGCATCGCTTCGGCACGATGCAAGTCCTCAAGCTTGCGCAAATACCAGGCGCGATGGGCAGGGTCGGTCAGATAGCGGTCGGGGTCGAGCAGCGGAATCAGATCATGCAGCGTGACCACGGTTCCGTAGAGGCGGGTGAATCGGCCAATGCTTGTCACCGCGTCCAATCCGCTGCCTTCGAAAAGGCTAGGCATATGGACTAGATCGGGGCTGAGTCCGGCCAGGAATGCCTCATAGATGATCGTCGCGGCATCCGAACGCTCGCCTGTCTTCGGCTTTCGCCTTGGCATCGTGCCTTTCGCGTACCAGACCCGGATGGCGTGCTCGGGCAACAGGCCGTCGAAGGCCGCGCGGACAGGTTCGATCGTTTCCGGTTCGAAACTGCTCAGGGCCAGAAGCACCTCGTGCCGGCCGCGATTGCGCACCATGGCCTGGGCCAGCGCCAGCGCCTGGCGTCCGATGCCCCGGTTCCGGCTGCTGGCTGTCTGCAATGCCTGTCCATCGATGACGAGGCGCATCGGTCGCGCGTTGCTCATCGGCGCAGCCAGGTCCACCAGAGCACCACGACGCCATGGCGCCGGCAACTGGCTTCCAACAGGGCAAGGTCAATCGCGATGACCCGCTCCGAAAGGCCGGCGACACCAGCCTTCTGCTGCGTCCGGCGCGCGAACCAGCGGCAAATCCGGCATGACTTCGGGTTGAGCAGGGAAGGAAGCATGAACGGGACTTCGGAACGCGGCAAGAACTCCTGGGCGCCGGGTTGCCCAGGCGCGCATTCTATTCCGGTTCACGACGGAACCCAACCCGTATCGCGGCGTGTCGCTCATTCGCCATGACGCCTTCACAAAACGCGAGCCACTGCGCGGCAACCGCTTCGATGCCGTAGGCGGCAAAGGCGACCGGCCGCGCCGCGACGATCCTGGCCTTGAACGCGGCATAGTCGTCCGCGACCTCGGCAATCCTTTCCGTCCAGTCCTGGCCGGGCCGGACCAGTACCTGATCGGTCAAGCCAAGCTTCTCCAGCGCGCGGCGATGCTCAGGCGTATCGCTCGCCAGGAACGGCAGGCCAAGCCCGACGCATTTGACCAGCCGATTGGCGTTCTTCGCCTGGGTGTGATCGTTCAAGGCCAGCGGCAACAGCGCAAGATCGTGGAGAACCAGTTGCTGGTCGATGGTCCTGAGATCGTAGGGCACGTCGCCGCCCCGCGTGATCCTGACGACAGGCTGCGTGATTCCGGCCGCCGCGAGCATCCAGGCGTTCTCCGGCATGCCGAACCAGACCAACCGACCGCGCCAGTCCAAATTGCCATGGACAACCGAGTGATCGAGCACATCAACGGGGTTCTCCAGGAGATGGACCGACCCGGCGGCGCGAGACAGCCGGCGCCGCAAGACATCGCTGCCTGCCGTGACGGCATCGACCAGCCGCGCGAACACTTCGATGCGCGCCCGAGTCAGGAGGGACTCAGCGAATTCATTGTCGTCGAGGTCATAAACGACGCGTCGCCCACGCAGCCGCGCCGCCAGCAGACCGGCGAACCGCGTAGTTTTCTGGCAAACCAGCAGATCGTAGTTCGAGCCGGCATTGATGCTCGTACGCCAACCCAGGAGATGGAGATAATCCTCGATCATCAGGGCGCGCAGGCGCGTGCTGGGCAACAGCATGGTGCCCCGCGTATCGAACCGGACAGCATGGGGCGCGTCGGCATCGAGCAGCCCGACCAGGCGGACATCGGTCACGTCGATGGCGGCAGCGCCAATGGCGCGGATCTCGATGACGCAAGGTCCGTCCGCCGTCCATTCGAAGACGGTCCGACAGCGCTGCCAGCGCTCGGTCAACACGAACTCCGCCTGGTGAAGCAGGTGATCGCTCCCTTCCGGGCGCGGCGAAACGGCACTCAACCGGCAAACACCGCCTTCGCCGGTGGCGCGCGCTGTCACGCGCAGGGCGAAGCGCCGTACCGGCGGTCCCGGCACGGTGACAGGCTGGCGGAGCGCCGGGCATCCCTGCGCCGACAACCGCGCGGCGAACGACGCATGCGGCAAACCCGCGTCATCGAACGGCGGGGTGGCCAAGCGATCCGGCCAGCCATGAACGGGATCAGCCTCCCAATCTCCGGCTCCGTCGCCGAAGGCCTTCGCAAATCCGCCATTGCGGACCAGATCTGGCGTGGATCGCAACATCGCGCTGCCCGGTCAGTCCTTTGCCCCAAACACCCGCGAGCGGCCTTCGGCCAGGCGCAGCAGCGCGTCACCCCAGGCCGAGGCCCGGCCGCGCAACAGCGGAACCTGGGATCGGGCCAGCAGCAGAATGCCGGCAACCGCCTGCGCGACGATGGCTGCGACAAACAGGACCGTCCCCGTTGCGCCGATCCTGGCCACGAGTTCGATCAGCGTCATGTACAGGATGTGAAGGGCCAGGATGGCGGCACAGACGGCAATCGCCACCAGGTAAGGCGTCCGCTGCCGCCCGGAGATGGGACTGAACGTCAACAACAGGCCGAGGCCGAAGAGCGTATGCGTCAGTGTCAGGATCGGCGCGCCCATGCGCCACACGACCTCGCGGAGCCAGAGTTCCGTCGCGCGCCGTTGCGTGGCCGCTGTCGGCCCCTGTGTCAGCAACTGGACGGTTCCGACCTCGTCAAAGAAGACGTAGCCGCGCGCCGGGGTCGCGAAGCCGCTATCGGGGCTCCAGAAGGCCCGCGTGTACTCGACCCTGCGCACCGCGTTGTCAGCAGCCTTGACGACAATGGCCTGTCCCTCGAGCAGCAGCAGGCCACGCTCCCCTTCCATGCCCACGACGACGGCCCTGCGGGCGACGTAGGTTTCCTCCCGGTTTCCGCTCGGGTGGCCGGCGGGCTGGCGCTTGGCGATGAAGACATCCTGTATTTGCGTGGCATCGATCTTCCGGCCGAAGAAAATCGACACGCCTTCGTTCCGAAATTCGTGAAACACGCCCGGCTCAAGCATGCTGAGGTTGAAGTCGCGCCTCAGGAACAGCAAGGTGTCGTGGATGTTCTTGGCCGAACCCGGCGCAACGGCCATGGACAAGACCGCCACCGCCAACATCATGCCGCCCGCGACAACTGCGGCCGGCATGGCGATCGCCAGAGGCGATCGTCCGGCGGAGAACAGCGTGGAAATCGCTCCGTCCGACAGGAATCGGGAATAGGTTGCGACAATCGCCATCGCGGTGATCTCGGGGATCGTATGCACCAGGATCATGCTGGCAATGGCGTAGATCATCAGCCAGAGCCGCTCGAATGGCAGCGCAAAGGAAGGAAGGTGAACCCTCAGGGAAATAATGATGATCGGGACCGACAGCGCAACGATGCCAACCGCGACGTAAAACGCAAGCTCGCGCGCCATGGAACGCCCGGCGGTTCCCAGCCTGTAAGCCGGCATCCAAGAGCCGGTGGCGGGCCGTTCCGACGCCGCGCGAAGGCTTGCACCGGCCCGGGCCGGCAGGCTCCGCACCTCTGTCATGCCTGTGCCGGCGCCGGGCCGGCGGCGGTTACACCGTTTGGCCCCCCGTCAAGGCGCATTGCGGGCAGCCTCATCGCACCTCACCGTTTCGCTGCGATGCGGAAAACCTACCCTGCGGATAATGTCCGCGTCCACCCCACCGCACCTGTCGCGTCCGCCATGCCGGCAGCCACAACGCCAGCGTCACGATGTCACGCGCCAGGCACGCGAGCGGCGCGCGCCAGGGCAGCGGCCCCCCCCGCCCCGCCAGCATGATGAGTTCGGCGGTGAAACGGACCG
>DAOMXN010000004.1:0-33129 GCA_035437025.1 Beijerinckiaceae bacterium
TCGTCCCGCGCTTTGGCCCCCAGAATTTCTGGCCCATCATGCAAGGCCTCAATCTCGGCCTGCGCGACGCCCGCCAAATCGTCGACGTGGTCGGCAAGGCGGCGAGAGCCGGCCGCGACCCCGGATGCCGTCAGACGCTGGCGGAATACGAATCCGGTCGCAGGATCGATGCGACCACACGGACTTACGGGGTCGACCTGTTGAATCGCACGCTGATCTCCGGATTGCTGCCGCTGGATCTGATGCGCGCCGCAGGCCTTGCCGCCGCCGCCCGGATCGGACCGTTCCGGCGCCTGTTGATGCGCGCCGGCATGGGCGAGAACCTGCTGTCCTTGCCTCGAACCGGCTGACGCGCGAACGCCACGCCGGTTACTTCTGGCAGGTGTCCGTCGACAGCTTATCCAGCGTGCTGATCCGCGCCGCCAGCGCGAAATCGCCGAAATCGAACTTGATGTTGGAATAGACGCCGCTTTCCAGGAGGTCGAAGGACATGATGTAGATCGGCGTCCGGTCTCCGCTCGCGCCTCCCTCGAAATAGCTGACGGAAACGGGCCAACGCTTCTGGCCAGCCAGCCCGGCCTTGCTCACCGCCTCCTCAAGTCGATCATCGCCGCCTTCGACCACCCGACCGATCACCGAGGTCGTGTCGAAGAACTTCTCGCCGCCATCGGAACCGTCGTAGAGTGGCAATTGCAGCGTGCGCTGGCCGGCCATGGCCGCATCCAGCAGGCGGCGGGTGTGCTCGGTCGGAAATACCGGTTCGCCGGGAAGATCAAGTCGTGTCGCGCGCGGCTCGCTGAGGCGGATCGAGACGCCGCCATCGCCAGCCCGTTCGGCCGTGCCGTCCGAGGCTTGAGTCGGCGCGTTGTTGACGAAATTCTTCAAGGTGAAGCGGAAGCTTTTTCCGTCCGGTCCCTCCCAGGTCGAGGATCGCATGTCCATCACGCGGGACCGCCCCTCGTCGTCGTCGAGCGTCGTCACCTGACGGAAGTTCAGGACATAGCCGTCGCAGGCATTGCCCGAGAACTCGAAGGCGATCCGGCCACCGGCCGCGGTGATGGTCTTCGATTTCTCGCTGACCAGGGCAATGTCATAGACCGCGCGATGGGCCAGAAGCGGGCCGGCAGCCTGCGCGGCTGTGATCGAAACGGTGGATACGGCGACAAGCGCGGCAATCAGGCGGCGAGCGGCAAGCATGCTTCAGCAAAACTCCGGCGTGAGCGGGACTCGTAGCGTCCATTCTCTAACGAAACCAGAATCGCGGCAGCAATGCGGCTGTCCGGCTTGCGTCCGCGCCTCGGTGCGTCGCAGACTTCGCGCCTGAGTCCCGCACCGGAGGAAGTCATCCCATGAGTGAAGTCGAGAAGCGCCTTGTGGACCTGGGCGTGACACTGCCGGCCGCCGCCGCGCCGATCGCCAACTATGTGCCCGCCGTGATCAGCGGTTCGCTGCTGGTCGTGTCGGGCCAGCTCTGCTTCGGCCCGGACGGCACGCTCGCGGATCGGCACAAGGGCAAGGTCGGCGACCGCGTGGCACCCGACGCGGCGATCGAAGCCGCCCGATTCTGCGCCATCAACCTGCTGGCGCAGGCCAAGGCAGCCCTTGGCGATCTCGATCGGATCACCCGATGCGTCAGGCTCGGCGGCTTCATCAACGCGCCATCAGGCTATGGCGCGCTCGCCCCGATCATGAACGGCGCGTCCGACCTGATGGTCGCGGCGCTCGGCGAGCGGGGCCGCCATGCCCGCTCCACCGTCGGCATGTCCGCCCTGCCCCTGGACGCCGTCGTCGAGGTCGAAGCGATGTTCGAGGTGCGCCCTTGAGCCGCGATCTTTCCTGGGTCGTCGCCAGGCCGATCGCCCATCGCGGCCTGCATGACCGCGCGAAGGGCGTGATCGAGAACACCGCCAGCGCCTTCCGTGCGGCGATCGCCCGGGGCTTTGCCTATGAGTGCGACGTGCAACTCACCGCCGACGGCGAGGCCGTGGTGTTCCACGACTTCGACCTCGACCGGCTGACGACATCCACGGGCCGCGTGATCGACCACAGCGCCGCCGCCCTGGCGCAGATGACCATGAAGGATACAGCCGACCGCATCGGCACGGTCGCCGACATGTTCGCGCTGACCGCCGGCAAGGCCCTGATCGTCTGCGAGATCAAGAGCGCCAACGATGGCGACATGCGCCTGACCGAGCGCGTGGCCACCCTCGCCCGCCACTATTCCGGCCCGCTGGTGATCAAGTCGTTCGATCCGCGCGTCGTGCGTCACTGGCATTCGCTCGGCACCGGCATCCCGGCTGGGATCGTCGCCATGAACGACTACGAATATCCGGACTATGCCATGCTGTCCGCCCAAGAAAAGCACGCCCTGGCGAACCTCCTCCACTTCGCCGATACACGGCCCGACTTCGTCTCCTGGCGCGTGCGCGACCTGCCCTGCGCCGCCCCCTATCTCTGCCGCGCCGCCCTTGGCCTGCCGCTCATGACATGGACGGTCAGGACACCAGAAGACCGGGAGGCCGCCAGCCGGAACGCCGACCAGATGGTGTTCGAGAACTTCATTCCGGACTGAGGCAGCGCCCATGCCCCGATCCGGCTGGAGGCTGGAAACGATCTCAGGTCTTGCCGAAATCGATTCGGCTGACTGGGACTCCTGCGCCGTTCCTGAATCGGTTTCTCAAGCACCTCAGGCAAACGACACTTCACGCGAGCCAGCGGATTCTGCATCTGAAGCGCCGGAATCATCTTGGCAGGAAGATCCGTTAAATCCTTTCGTTTCCTACGCTTTTCTGTTGTCACTCGAAGAATCCGGCTGCGTTGGAGACAGCACGGGCTGGCACCCTCTGCATCAGGTGCTCAGGGATGAAACGGGACGGATCGCCGCGGTGGTCCCGTGCTATGCCAAGAGCCACAGTCAGGGCGAATATGTGTTCGACCATGGCTGGGCCGATGCGTTCGAGCGTGCCGGCGGACGCTACTATCCCAAGCTCCAGATCGCCGTCCCCTTCACTCCCGTGACCGGGCCGCGCCTGCTCATTCGCAACGGCGTCGACCGGGCCGCCGCCCGTGCCGTGCTGGCCGAGGCGCTGCTGCGCCTCCCGGAAAAGCTCGGCGCATCCTCGATCCACGCGACCTTCCTGCAGGGGGCCGATGCTGCCGCCCTGGAAACCGCTGGCTGGCTGATCCGCCAGGACAGGCAGTTCCACTGGAACAATGACGGATACCGCTCCTTCGACGATTTCCTCGCCCGCCTGTCGTCGCGCAAGCGCAAGGCGATCCGCCGTGAACGCGCCGAGGCGCTCGCGCCCGGCATTGTCGTGGAGGCACTGACCGGCTCATCGATCTCCGAAGGCGATTGGGACGCCTTCTTCGCCTTCTACATGGACACCGGCTCGCGCAAGTGGGGCCGGCCGTACCTCAACCGCCGCTTCTTCTCGCTGATCGCGGAACGCATGGCGGAAAAAATCGTTCTGATCATCGCCCGTCGCGAAGGCCGCCCGATCGCCGGGGCCATCAATTTTCTGGGGCGGAACACGCTCTATGGCCGTAACTGGGGCGCCATCGAGCACCACCCCTTCCTGCATTTCGAGGTCTGCTACTATCAGGCCATCGACTACGCCATCCGGCGGGGGCTCGCACGGGTCGAGGCCGGAGCGCAGGGTGAACACAAGCTGGCGCGCGGCTATGTGCCGACGACGATACAATCGGCGCACGGGATCGTTCATCCCGGCTTCAGGCGGGCCGTCGCTGAGTATCTCGCTCGGGAACGTGAACACGTCAGCGAGGACACACGCGAACTCGCTGCTCTCGCGCCGTTTCGACGTGACCAGGCATGACAACCTGGCGTGTGCGCTGGATCACTGCGCGATGGGCCGACTCGTGTAAGCTAGGGTGGGGTGATTTCAACGGAGGTAAGTTCCATGGAAAGACGCGAACTCCTGAAGGGCATGTTGCTGGCGCTCGGCGCGGGCGCCGTGGGTATCTCGCTGGCGCCGACACAGGCCGCCGCCGCCACGCCGCCAGCACCCCAACCTGACCTGAACCCGGAAGAAACGTCGGCGATGGATCAGGAGCCGGAGGCCAATGCGCTGGACGATGCGGAAAATGACGCGGACGGCCAGTATTATTACTATCGCCGCCCCCGGCGGCGCATCTACCGCCGCCGGCGTATCGTCTACTATCGTCGCCCGCGCCGCGTGTACTATCGCCCGCGCCGGGTCTATTATCGCCGCCGCTACTACTGGTAACGGCAAGGCAGGCGGAGGCGGGCACCCTGCCCCCTCCGTCTTGACGCGGACCGATCGGCCTGCTTCTCAAGGGTCTCAATCCGAGAACGCCAGATCATGTCCGCAGCCTACGATCCGAACAACATCTTCGCGAAAATCCTGCGCGGCGAACTGCCGTGTCACAAGGTCTACGAGGACGAGCACGTACTTGCCTTCATGGACATCATGCCGCGCTGCGAGGGCCATACCCTGGTCATCCCGAAAGCGCCGGCCCGGGGCCTCCTCGATATCAGCCCGGAAGCGCTGGCCGGTCTCGCACTGGGCGTGCAGACTGTCGCCGCTGCCGTGATGAAGGCGACGATGGCCGACGGACTGACCATCCTGCAGTCGAACGAAGCGGCGGCCGGACAGGTGGTGTTCCACATGCATGTGCACATCATGCCGCGCTGGGAAGGCGTCAAACTGGCACCGCACACGAGCCAGATGGCGCCAAAAGAGGCCCTAATCGCGGCTGCGGACAAGATCCGGGCCGCGCTGGCCTGACGTCAGCGTGCCAGCATTCCCGCGCTGATCAGGATCACTTCTCCGGTCAGCACAGCCGAAATGACCGAGCGCCGCGTCGCGAACAGCACCGCGATGCCGCCAAGAACCGCGCTCAGCCTGCCCCAAAGCGGAACGCTAGCCAGGGCGCCGGTCGGATGCAGCAGGAGCTTGGCCACGACCGCCATCAGGAGCGCGGTTGCGACCAGCCGAACCCAATGCAGGAATGGCGAATCCTCTTTCAGGTCGCGCGCGGCGAGCACCGCCAGCCAGCGCCAGATCTCCGTGGGCAGGAAACCTGCCAGCACGATCGTCAGATAGGGCCAGAGTTCCACCGGGATCACGGCCCCGCTCATGGCGCTGGCTCCCGCCTAGACCGCGCCAGGAAGGCGATGCTGCCGCCCACCACGCCCACGGCGAGGAAATCCGCCCCTGATGGCAGGACAGCGAAGGCCGGCAGCGACAGCAACGCGCCGAGCACCACGGCCGTCCATTCATCACGCCGTCGCGCGCTCGCCACCAGCGAGGCGGCGAAGAAGATCGGCGTCATGAACAGCAGAGCCGCGCCGATCGCCGTCGGCACGGCAGTATAGAGGTAAAACCCGCCGATCGTCGCCAGCGTCGCACCGCCGATGATCATCGTGGAAAAGCCAAGGAAAAATTGCATTCGACGCTCTTCCGGCACGTCCGGCAAGCGGCGCAGCCCCTCCACCCAGGTGGTCATCGAGACGAAATGCGCCGCCAGGAATTCCTGCCAACGGCGGCTTCCCCGGCTGCGCGCCAACGGCAGGATTGATACGGTCATCGGCAGGAAACGCATCGAAGACACGAGAATTGCGAGCGCGATCGCCGGCAATGCCACCCCGGCGGCGACCGAACCGAACAGGATGACCTGCGCCGGCCCTGCCCAGATCAGCAGCGTCGATAGCGCCGCCGCTCCGACCGGATAACCCACGTCCCGCGCAAGACCGCCGACGCCAACCATCGTCACCCCGATCAGGATGACCGGCAGGCCAATGGCGGCCCGCGCGCCTTCAAGCGCCGGATGCGGCTTGGGCGGTTCGGAAGTTGGCTGGCTCACAGGCTGATTTTTCATAGAGGGCTAAGGAAATCAACGGATGTCGTGCATGGCAGACCTGCCGGGGTGAACCAGTCAGACCTTCACAGAAGCCCCAGCCCAGCCAACTCGCGCCGCAGCGCCTCCGGCATGTCCGCCAACCCCTCGGCCATGCCGCCGATATCGCGCGGCGCATCAGCGGCCCTGAGGTAGCGCCAGCCCTGGAACGGCCTGAAAGGACGCGGCTCCACCGGCACGACCTCAGGCTTCATGACGAAATGGCAGCGTCCAATTCCGTCCCCATCCGTGAACGGTCGGATGTCGATCAGTTCCTGGCGGCAAGCGATCTGCCCCTTGATCACCCAGTAGAGCGAGCCTGGCCCGTCAGCCGCTCGCAGGACCTCGTCAAGCCGCGAAGGGACCATGCGCGTCGTATGCTTGTGCTCGTAGGGCACCCCCGGCGTCCCGGAAATCCGGCGACGCTCTTCGATCCAAGCCTCCTGATCGCGGATCGACTCGCAACCGACGCACAGCTTGAGCAAATGCAGGGTCATTTCTGGCGGCGAACCTGCAACATGCAGATGAAGTTCAGGCAGTCGTTCGTCACAAAGCGCCGCCCTCCGGTCCGCGTCATCGCCAGGATGCCATGGTGCCCAAGCCGGAATTGCAGGCCACAGGTGGCCGATTCGCTTGCGGCGGTGACCATGACGAGCGCCGCCGTGCTCCTCATCCTAGGCCTCCGCAATGACAATCAGCTTCGCGCCTTCCGAGACCTGCACACCGACCGCGCCGAAGGTCTCAGCCACCACGCCGTCGCGCGGGGCGATGAGCGCATGTTCCATCTTCATCGCCTCGACGGCCGCAAGCTTCTGGCCCTTGTGCACGGCGTCGCCCGTCTTAACCAGCAGCGCCGTGATCTTGCCATGCATCGGGGCCTTCACCACCGCCCCGCCCTCGGGAACGTCCAACTGGTCGAAATCCACGTCGAGCGGATCGTACAGCTTCACCTCTGTCTGCCGGCCGTTACGGATGACGAGAACGGCGTCGTCAGCAGGAACGACCAACAGTCCTTCGGCTCCTTCCCCGGCAGTCGACACCGGCCCGGAATAGCCAAGCGAGGGAATCTCCACGTGAAGCCGTTCCGCACCGTCATCAAAGATCGCCGCGCGGTGGCGCGTGCCGGCAACCGCAACATCGACGGAGTGCTCGTGCGTTCCGGCCAAAGCGAACCCGTCCCCCGTCGCCCAGGGATCGTTGTGGACCTGAGGCGTCCAACTGCGTTCAGCAATGCGATTTGCCTCCGCTTCGGCCAAGTCGATCGCCGCCGCCGCCACAGCCATCGCATCCACCGGCTGTTCCACCGCGCCGAGGCCTTGCAGATTGCGGTCTATGAAACCGGTATCGAAATCGCCTTTGCGGAACCCTTCGGCTTCACAGAGTGCCTTGAGGAAAGCCGTATTGGTGCGCGGTCCAGCGACCATCGTCTCCCCCAGCGCGGCGGCCAGCGCATCCAGCGCCTCCAGCCGCGTGGGCGCGTGGGCGATGATCTTTGCGATCATCGGGTCGTAGAAGGCGGTGACCTCGCCGCCTTCCTCCACGCCGGTATCCACCCGCACCGAACCGTCTGGCAGCCGCAAGGCCCACAGCTTCCCGGTTGAAGGCAGGAAACCCGTCTCCGGGTCCTCGGCATAGAGCCGCGCCTCGACCGCATGGCCGTCGATCTCCAGATCGGTCTGCGAAAACGGCAGCTTCTCACCCGCCGCGACGCGAAACTGGAGCTCCACCAGATCAAGACCGGTGATCGCCTCCGTCACCGGATGCTCCACCTGAAGCCGGGTGTTCATTTCCATGAAATAGAAGGCGTTGTCCTTCAGACCGCCGGTTCCGTCGGCGATGAACTCCACCGTGCCGGCGCCAACATAGCCCACCGCGCGCGCCGCCTCCACCGCCGCCTTGCCCATGGCGGCGCGCATCGCCGCCGGCATGCCGGGCGCCGGCGCCTCCTCGATCACCTTCTGATGACGACGCTGGAGCGAGCAGTCGCGCTCGAACAGATGCACGACCTTGCCGTGCTTGTCGGCGAAGACCTGAATCTCGATGTGGCGCGGCGCGGTGACGTACTTCTCGATCAGCACGCGGTCGTCCGAGAAGGAATTCATCGCCTCGCGTTTGGCCGAGGCGAGCGCTTCTTCAAACTCCGCGTGCTTGTCCACGCGCTTCATGCCCTTGCCGCCGCCGCCGGCCACTGCCTTGATCAGCACGGGATAGCCGGTCTCATAGGCCTTCTGCTTGAGGAAGGCAGGGTCCTGATTCTCTCCGTGATAGCCCGGCACCACCGGTACGCCAGCCTTCACCGCTATGGCTTTAGCCGCGTCTTTCAGGCCCATAGCCTCGATGGCGGATGCCGGCGGGCCGACAAAGACAATGCCAGCCGCCTCGCAGGCGCGGGCAAACCCTGTGTTCTCCGAGAGGAACCCGTAGCCCGGGTGCACGCAGGCCGCGCCGGTCTTCTTCGCGACATCGAGAATAATGTCGCCCCTCAGGTAGCTCTCCCGCGCCGGCGCCGCCCCAATGCGATGCGCCTCGTCCGCCATGCGCACGAAGGGAGCCTGCGCGTCCGCATCCGAATAGACTGCTATGGTCCGCATGCCGAGCCGCTTCGCCGTGCGGATGATGCGGCAGGCGATCTCGCCGCGGTTGGCAACCAGGACGGAGGCGAGCGGAGGGGACATGCGGGCTCCGGAGGTGAGTTCAAGATCGGCAGTCGGCAGTCGGCAGTCGGCAGTCGGCAGTCGGCAGTCGGCAGTCGGCAGTCGGCAGTCGAAAGGTGTCATTCCGGATTGGCGAAGCCAAGTCCGGAATCCATCTTTCCAACAGATAGACACCCAAGATGAATTCCGGGCACGCGCCAGGCGCACCCCCGGAACGACACCGGCTTGCCCGTTTCCGACTGCCTATGGGCTCACTTCGCCGCGACCACCATGATCTCGACCTTGTAGGCCGGCGTGGCGAGAGCAGCCTGCACGGTGGCGCGGGCCGGCGTGTTACCCGGCGACACCCAGGAGTCCCACACCGAGTTCATGGCAGCGAAGTCCTTGATGTCGGCGAGCCAGATGTTGGTGCGCAGCAGCTTTGACTTGTCGGTACCGGCCGCCGCGAGCAGCCGATCGATTTCCTTCAGCACCTGGCGGGTCTGGTCAGCGGTATCCTTGGAGGGATCATCCGCGACGATGCCGGCGAGATAGACGGTGTCACCGTGTACAACGGCCTTGCTCATGCGTGCGCCGCTTTCGATACGCTGGATGGTCATGCAGATCTCTCCTTGGGTTAAAAATGCATCGGTGTGGGGTTAGCGCTACCCAACAGGCAAGTCCACACCCGGACGCACTGGCGAAACACGCATGATGTTCCTAGATTGTATGCAGCGGGTGCGCGCGCTTGATTGCGCCGCCAAGCTGCCGCAGTCTTGAGGTCTGACACGACGCCATGAATCGACCGAGCCGCCCCAAGTCAGAGCCTTCTGCGCCGAGTGTTCACGCCGGCCCCGGCGACGGTGGCAGCCGCGACGGCGGAACCGCTGTGGCAACACGCACGAAAACTCAGACAAAGCGTCCCTCGCTCTACCGGGTGCTGCTGCTCAACGACGACTACACGCCGATGGAATTCGTCATCCACATTCTGGAGCGGTTCTTCAACAAGTCCCGGGAGGATGCCACGCGCATCATGCTGCATGTGCATCAGAACGGGGTGGGCGAATGCGGAGTCTACACCTACGAAGTCGCCGAAACGAAAGTGACGCTGGTGATGGACTTTGCGCGCCAGCACCAGCATCCTCTGCAATGCGTCATGGAAAAGAAGTGAGAGCCGCCAGTGCCGACATTTTCCCGCAATCTTGAAAAGGCCCTGCATGCGGCGCTCGCGCTCGCCAACGAGCGCCGGCACGAGTACGCAACGCTGGAGCACCTGCTGCTCGCGCTGATCGACGATGGCGACGCGGCCGCGGTGATGCGCGCCTGCAATGTCGACCTCGACGCCCTGCGCCGCACGGTAACGACCTATGTGGACACCGAGCTCCAGGGCCTCGCCACCTCGCACAAGGGTGATCCCAAGCCGACCTCCGGCTTCCAGCGCGTCATCCAGCGTGCGGTGATCCACGTCCAGTCCTCCGGACGCGAGGAAGTGACCGGGGCGAATGTGCTGGTCGCCATCTTCGCCGAGCGCGAGAGCCACGCCGCCTTCTTCCTGCAGGAGCAGGACATGACGCGGTTCGATGCGGTGAACTACATCAGCCATGGCATCGCCAAGCGACCCGGCATGTCGGAATCGCGCCCTGCGCGCGGGCAGGATGAAGAGGAAGATCGCGGCGGAGCCGATCAGGGTTCGCGCTCCGGCAATGCCGAGAAGGGCGGCAAGAAGGAAAGCGCGCTCCAGGCCTATTGCGTCGATCTCAACGCCAAGGCGCGTCAGGGCAAGATCGATCCGCTCATCGGCCGCGAGGCTGAGGTGAACCGCACCATCCAGGTGCTCTGCCGCCGGCAGAAGAACAACCCCATGTTCGTAGGCGACCCTGGCGTCGGCAAGACCGCCATCGCCGAAGGACTGGCGCGCCGCATCGTCACCGGCCAGGTGCCGGACGTGCTGGCCGGTGCGACGATCTACTCGCTCGACATGGGCGTGCTGCTGGCCGGCACGCGCTATCGCGGCGATTTCGAAGAACGCCTCAAGCAGGTCATCAAGGAGATCGAGAACCACCCCTCGGCGATCCTGTTCATCGATGAAATCCATACCGTGATCGGCGCGGGCGCGACCTCCGGCGGCTCGATGGACGCCTCGAACCTGCTCAAGCCGGCGCTGGCCGCCGGCACGCTGCGCTGCATCGGCTCCACGACCTACAAGGAATACCGCCAGCATTTCGAGAAGGATCGCGCGCTGGTGCGCCGCTTCCAGAAGATCGACGTGAACGAGCCGACCATCCCGGACGCGATCGAGATCCTGAAGGGGCTCAAGCCGTACTTCGAGGAGTTCCACAAGCTCAAGTACACCAACGACGCGGTCAAGGCGGCCGTGGAGTTGTCGGCGCGCTACATTCACGATCGCAAGCTGCCGGACAAGGCGATCGACGTCATCGACGAAACCGGTGCCTCGCAGATGCTGGTGCCGGCCCAGAAGCGCAAACGCACGATCGGCATCAAGGAGATCGAGGCCACCATCGCCACGATGGCCCGCATTCCTCCCAAGACCGTATCGAAAGACGACGCGGAGGTGCTCCAGCACCTCACGTCCACGTTGCGGCGCGTGGTCTACGGCCAGGACAAGGCAATCGAGCAACTCTCGGCGGCGATCAAGCTGGCGCGCGCCGGCCTGCGCGACACCGAAAAGCCCATCGGCGCCTACCTGTTCTCGGGCCCGACAGGGGTCGGCAAGACGGAGGTCGCCCGGCAGCTCTCAAAGGCGCTCGGTGTTGAACTTCTGCGCTTCGACATGTCGGAGTACATGGAGCGCCATACCGTCAGCCGCCTGATCGGCGCGCCTCCGGGCTATGTCGGCTTCGATCAGGGCGGACTGCTCACCGACGGTGTCGACCAGAACCCGCATTGCGTGCTGCTGCTGGACGAGATCGAGAAGGCCCATCCGGACCTGTTCAACATTCTCCTCCAGGTGATGGACCACGGCAAGCTGACCGATCACAACGGCAAGCAGGTCTCCTTCCGCAATGTCATCATCATCATGACGACCAACGCCGGCGCGGCGGACCTGGCCAAGTCGGCCTATGGCTTCACGCGCCAGAAGCGTGAGGGCGACGATACGGAGGCGATCAACCGGCTGTTCGCGCCGGAGTTCCGCAACCGTCTCGATGCGGTGATCTCCTTCGGCCAGTTGCCAAGGGAGGTGATCGCCCAGGTGGTCGACAAGTTCGTGCTGCAACTGGAAGCGCAACTGTCCGACCGAAACGTCACCATCGAACTGTCGGACGACGCCCGGGCCTGGCTGATCGAGCACGGCTACGACCAGACCATGGGCGCGCGGCCCATGGCGCGGCTGATCCAGACCGCGATCAAGACGCCACTCGCCGACGAAGTGCTGTTCGGCAAGCTCAAGAAGGGCGGCGTCGTTCGCGTCGTCGTCACAGAGAAGGACGGCACGAAGACGATCAGCTTCGACTACCCCGAAGGACCGGTCGAGCCCAAGCCCGCCCCTGAAATCAGCAAGCCGCCGGCTTCGAAGACGAGACGCCAGGTCAAGGCCAAGAACGATCGCCCGGCAGACAAGCCGCGACGGTCCACCGTGCCGCGCGTGCCGCTGAAGGATTAAGGAAAGGAACTCGCCGTGTCCCTACTGCCGCTTATCCTTGGACTGGCGCTGTTCTTCGCAGCCCATGTCTTCACGACCTTCCGCGTGCACCGGGCCGGCGTCATCGAACGGCTTGGCGCCGGCCCCTACCGCGGCCTTTACTCGGTCGCATCGGCGGTCGGACTTGCGCTGATTGTCTTCGGCTTCGGCTACTACCGCGCCCGCGGCTACATTCCGTTGTGGGACCCGCCGCGCTGGACCGGCCATATCGCGCTGACGCTGATGCCGGTCGCTCTGGTTCTGGTTGCCAGCGCCTACATGCCGGCCGGCCTGATCAAGACAAGGGCTCGCCATCCATTCCTTGCGGGCGTGAAACTCTGGGCCCTCGCCCATTTGCTCGCGAACGGGGACTTGGGATCATTCCTCCTTTTCGCGTCATTCCTGGCCTACGCCGTCTATGACCGGATCGCGATCAAGCGGCGCGGAGAAGCGCCGCGCGAACCGCGCCGCGTGTCCTGGACGACCAGTGACACGATCGCGGTGGCGCTGGGGGCGCTGCTCTATTCCCTGATCGCCTTCTGGCTCCACGAAGTGCTCTTCGGCGTTGCCGCCTTCGTGCCGCGCGCTTCGTGATGCGCAGCGCCGAGGGCGGCGTAGGCGGCATGGCGCGCATGGCTTCGTTTGCGCTCGTCCTGCTGCTGGCCGGGTTTTTGGACCTTTCGCAGGCGAAAGCTGCGGCCTGGCTGTCCGAGAGTGGCAGCAAGGCCTGGCTGTCCGGCATGATCGGTCCCGAGGATGACAAAAAGTTCGAGGAGTTCCTCAATCGGCCTCGCGCCCAGAAACTCAAGGTCATCTACCTGTCGAGCCCGGGCGGTTATCTGCGGCCCGCCGTCGCGATCGGCATGATGATCCGCAAGGCCGGCATGGCCACCGCCGTGGAAGCCGACAAGGTGCTTTGCGACAGCGCCTGCAACGTCATCTTTGCGGGCGGTGCGAAGCGCTACTACATTCGCGGCGACAAGGTGACCGAGGGTTTCAGCTCGATGACCGGGCTGGGCTATCATCCGTCAAGCCAGGTGCGCGATCTGCGCAGCCCCGCCGTCTACAGCGACAAGGGCACGGATGCGATGCTCAAGTACTATCGCGCCATGGGTCAGCCTCGCGCGGCGGAACTCGCGCAGAAGGCCGCCTTCAATTCGATATTCCGTCCCAATGGCAAGACCGCGCTGCAATTGAACATCGCCACAAGCCTTTCGGAACCGCCGGACTGATCCACACGTTCCGGTCGGTCGCCTGCGACTTTCCCCATCCTGGCCTGTGCGCTGCCGCACATCCGTCATGAAGCCGCCATGGCATCTGTCGCATATGCAGACAGCAAGCCCCGGGAGGCTTACATGATCGTCGGAATGTCAGAAGGCGACCGCTACCGTTTCGAAGTCATGCTGACGAGCGACGGGTTTATCGTTCGCGCGCGCTGCGTCGAAAGTGGCGAAGTGCTCGATAATCGTGATCGCCTGTTTCGCACGGCGCCGGCGGCTTTCGCCTTCGCTGAGCTTTCCGCCATGAAGGACGCGGAGGATTCCCTGCCACGCGAGACGCGCGAAGCGGCGGAAGCCCATCTCGCGTCCGATCGCGCGGCGCGCCTGTTCGCCGACATCCGCGCGAAGCTTTCCGACAGCGGCGTGTCCGCCGCGCTGCTCCAGGCGTGGGACCGGCGCGCCGTCATCACGCGCGAACCGCTGATGAACTGATCTGCCGCGCTTCAGCGCTCGGGCAGCAGCGCCTCGCTCTGCCCCGAAAGCCGCGCGAACACCAGTCCGACCCATTCCTTGGTCGCAAGATCAAGTCGCCGCAGCCCCTGGGACACGGATGTGAAGGGGCGATAGTCATCGCCGGAGCCGCTGGAGCGATAGTCGACAGGAAACGGCACCACTGTCCAGCCCGCCTTGCGGAACAGCGCGACCGAACGGGGCATGTGCCAGGCCGATGTCACCAGCAACCAGCGTTCACCCTTCCCCGGCCGCAACTGCACGAAGCTGTTGACGGCATTCTCGTGGGTGTTGCGCGAGGCGCGCTCATACACCAGCCGGTCAGGCGGGATCAGATCGCCGATGACCCGGCGCACGACGTCGGCTTCCGGCGGGATACCGCCGAGGGGATCTCCCGAACCGCCGACAAAGACCAGACGCGCCTCGGGGTACCGGCGCGCCAGAGCCGGCAGGATCGTGAAGCGCTCGGCTGCTTCATTCACGGCGAATTGCGCCCTCCCCACGGCCACTTCCGTCTGCAGCGCACCACCCAGGACCAGCACACCGGCCACCGGAATGCCGTCGTCCTGAAACGGTGGGAAATGCTCCTCCAGAGGCCGGAGGATCAGCGTGGACAAGGGCGTGAACCCGCCGATCAGCAAGCCCACTGCGCCGGCGATGCCGAGCCGGCGCCCCCAGAGCGCCAACCGGGTTCTGCACAGCAGCGCGCCGACAAGAACCGCCAAAGTCAGCGCGGTCGAGGGTTCCATCAGGAGCCAGACAAGCTTTGACAGATAGAACATTGCGCGCGCATCAGTCCCAGGCAGGCGCCCACGCGATATTCACGATGCGGCCGTCCGGACGGGCCAGCCCGGAAATGGCAGCCATGTCCGCCGCGTCGAGCGCAAAATCCCAGACAGCAAAGTTCTCGGCGATCCGACCGGGGTTCGATGAACGCGGAATCGCGACCAGTCCCTGCTGCAGATGCCAGCGCAGGATGACCTGCGCGACCGTCCTCGAATGCCGCCGGGCGATGTCGGCGATTGGTCCCGTCCCGTCGATCTTGCCGCGGCCGATCGGCGTATAGGAAACAAAGGCCATCCCATGCCTGCGGCAGGCGGCGATGACCTTCGACTGGTCGAGAAGCGGTTGATACTCGCACTGGTTGGCGACAAGCGGTTCCGTCGACAGCCGCACCGCTTCGTCAAGCAGAGCCACCGGGAAGTTGGACACGCCGATATGCCGCGCCAGACCGCTGCGCTTGACCTCGTTCAAGGCCTTGATCGAGCGCGCCAGCGGGATCGCCGGGTTCGGCCAGTGGATGAGCAGCAAGTCCACCTGTTCGAGACCCAACCGTTTCAGGCTGGCTTCCGCTGATGCCTGAAGCGCGCCATCATCGATCGAATCCCACCACACCTTCGTTGTCACGAAGACATCGTCGCGCTTGATGCCGCTGGCGCGCAGCCCCTGCCCCACCGCTTCCTCGTTGGTGTAGGCGGCTGCGGTATCGATGTGTCTGTAGCCGCAACGCAGCGCATGGGCGACGGCAGCGCTCGCGACCTCCCCGGTCAATTGCCACGTACCCAAGCCAATCGCGGGAATGCGCGCACCATTGGCCGCGACGATGATCTGATCCATGCCAAGCCCCTCCTTGCAAGACGAAACGCGGCCGCCCGCGCCGCTCCGCGACCTTCGCGATCAGAGGCCTAGCGCCTCGCCAAGCCACGCGCCAGTGACTTCAAGCGCCGTCTCGTGCAACGGTCCGCCCGGCAGGAAGTCGAAGTGCCCTCCATCATGCACCAGCAGCCGCTTCGGTTCGCCGGCGCGCGCGAGCACGCTCTCGATCTGAACCAGGGGAACCAGTCTGTCCTGCCGGGCAGCCAGCACGAGGATAGGTTTCGGCGCGATCAACTCGACGAAAGCCTCCGGCGCATAGTCCGCCATGCGCGCCACCGATTCCTGCGTCGTGGCGTTGCGCCAGCCTGCGTCGGCATGGGCGGTGAACCATTCATGGGCGCCTGGGGCCCCGAGCAGGCAGGGTTGTCCCTTCGGGGCAACAATGGCAATTTCGCCGCTGGGCTGGAGGGTCGCGCGCCGGTCATGCTCGGGCGCGACACGCGCGAGATACCGCGCGACCCCTGCAGCTCCTGCCACGGCCTGCACGGTTCCCAGCACAGAAAAGGCCGGACACAGCGCCGCGACAGCCTTCACGCGCGGATCTACGGAGGCCAGGAACACTGCGTGCCCGCCGGAAAAGGAAAAGCCCCAAAGGGCGATGCGCTCCGCATCGATCCCCGGCTGTGCACGAAGCCAGCGTATGGCGGCGCGCGTGTCATCGTGCTGTTCCTGCGGCACAAGTCGGCCGCGTTCAGCTCCGTCGCTCTCTCCAAGCCCGCGATAGTCGAAGGCGAGCACCGCAAGACCACGCCTGGCATAGCTTTCGGCGAAGGATTGCAGGCCCATCGCCTTCGTCGCCGACATGCCGTTCGCCATGATCACCGCGGGATGCGGCCCCGGACCCGCAGGCCGGAACAGCCAGCCCCGGCAGGTCACGCCGGAGGACGGAAAGGAAACCTCGTCGCGCGTCATGAGAACACCCCTGCTCCGGCATCAAGGGCGCAGGATGGCAGGCCGTCACGGCGGGCTCAAGCTCGTTGCGATGCCAAGTTCGAGCGCCCGCTGGCCGGGAATGCGATAGATGCCTCGGAACGTGGCGTTGCTGACAATTTTCGCCGCACCGCTCACCCCCATCTCGTAATAGATGTCGATCATCTGCGCGGTTCCGGCACCGGAATACTGGCGCTGCCCGGTGGCGACGGACGATCCTTCATGGAAGCCCAGGCCGCGCTGCTGCGGAATCCGTGGATCAATGCCTGCGGCGTTCACATAATGGCGCGAGACACCTGCGGCGAACAGGCCGGTGCAGGCGGAATAACAGAAGCTCCGTGAGGCATCCACAAGCGTGCTCAACCGCCGCTTGCGGATTTCCCGTGCGATTTCCGTCACAGGCCAGATGCGACCACCCGGACTGTTCTGAAGCACAACGATGCGTACTTTTGCAAACTGAGGCGTTTTCGACAGCTCCATGAAGCGAACGTGGTCGGAATCCACAACCGCACCCGACATCACCAGCGTATCCCCGCGAATGGTCATGTCCATCGCTGCAACTGGAGTCATGAAGATTGCAAGAAACACAATAACAAAGAAATTCAAGTCCGGCTCCTCTCTTGAATACGTCAAGAAGAGAATGCACAGACGGTCGTTCCAGGCAACGCCAAACGCAAATATTGAGCGTGAATTCGTAAGACGGTGCTCACCCGCAGTCGGACACAAGCCGCTTGTTTACCCATCCATCCACCCTGCCCTGGCAATCCTGCTCGGGCATGCCCTTGCGGCACCAGGTGACGCGCACCCAGCCAGAGCGCTCGCCCTCGCGCAACAGCACCATGTCGCCAGAGGGCATGCGCGCCAGTTGCTTTGCCGAAGCGCCCGGAGCGGCACGGAGGGCGGCGAAGCCATCGGCCGTTTTCACCACCTCGCAATAGGAGGTGGCGAAGGCTGGAGCGGTGCAAAGGACGAAAACGGCAGCGGCGCCTGCAATGTTACGCATGAATACCTCCCGGTTCAGATGGTCAGCGATAGCGCTGACTATCGCCCCTTCAGTGCGCGCGCGCACAATGTTGCGTGCAGACGGGCCTGATCAGCCCGTCTTGCCGAACAGCTCGCGTCCAATCAGCATGCGACGGATTTCGCTGGTGCCCGCGCCGATCTCGTAGAGTTTCGCGTCGCGCAGCAGGCGGCCGGTGGGATAATCGTTGATGTAGCCGTTGCCGCCCAGAAGCTGGATCGCGTCGAGCGCCACTTTCGTGGCCTTTTCGGCGGCGTAGAGAATGGCGCCGGCCGCGTCCTCGCGGGTGGTCTCGCCCCGGTCGCAGGCCTTCGCCACGGCATAGACGTAGGCCTTGCAGGCATTCATGCCCACATACATGTCGGCGATCTTGCCCTGCACAAGCTGGAATTCGCCGATGGCCTGGCCGAACTGCTTGCGCTCATGGACATAGGGCATAACCACATCCATGCAGGCCTGCATGACACCGAGCGGTCCGGCGGCGAGCACGGCGCGCTCATAGTCGAGACCGCTCATCAGCACATTGACGCCGCGCCCGACATGGCCGAGCACGTTGTCTTCCGGCACCTCGCAGTCCTCGAACACGAGTTCGCCCGTGTCGGAGCCGCGCATGCCAAGCTTGTCCAGCTTCTGCGCCGTGGAAAACCCTTTCATGCCCTTTTCAACGAGAAAGGCCGTGATGCCGCGCGGCCCGGCGCCGGGATCGGTCTTGGCATAGACAACCAGTGTCTCCGCGATGGGACCGTTGGTGATCCACATCTTGTTGCCGTTGAGAACATATCGGTCGCCCTTCTTGTCCGCGCGCGTCTTCATCGACACGACATCGGATCCTGCGCCCGGCTCGGACATGGCCAGCGCTCCGACATGCTCGCCGGAAATGAGCTTCGGCAGATACTTGCGCTTTTGCGCTTCACTGCCGTTGCGCCGGATCTGGTTGACGCAGAGGTTCGAATGCGCCCCATAGGAAAGACCGACCGAAGCGGAAGCTCGGCTCACTTCCTCCATCGCCACGACATGTTCGAGGTAGCCGAGGCCGGCGCCGCCGTATTCCTCTTCCACCGTTATGCCATGCAGGCCGAGCGCGCCCATCTTGGGCCAAAGATCACGCGGGAACTGGTTTGAGCGATCGATTTCGTCGGCGCGCGGCGCGATCTCGGCCTGGGAGAAATCCCGCACGGTTTCACGGATCGCGTCGGCCGTCTCGCCAAGGTCGAAGTTGAATTCGCGAACGGTGTTGGACAGCATGACAACTCCATGGTGCGGTATGGCATCGTTGCCCGAATCCGTAGCAGTCCCGCGCGCCACTTCCAACTAGCCTTCGGATGCAGAAACCAGCAACGCTCCCTTAACGCTGGAACCAAGCAGCGCTCGCTCCTTAAGCCCATCGTTAGGGCCGTGCGGCAAGGTCGCAGCCCAGGGGAACAGGGAACTGCATGCGCTTCAACGCCCGCCATCAGCCGCAACCGGCTTCGCGCTACGTCGTCGAATGGACGGGCGTGGAACAGCTTGCCGCGCGGCCCGAAGCCTGGAACGCTCTCAGCGCGCGCGCGCTGGAACCGAACCCGTTCTATCAGCCCACGTATCTGCTGGCGTCCGCGCGCCGGCTCGTCCACGCCGACATACGCTGCGTCGCCGTCTATCGCGACGCTGCGCGCGACAGCGAGCTTCTTGGCCTGTTCCCGCTCCAGCAGGCGCGCCTCACGCAAGGCGGATTCTTCCCCGCCATAGATTTCTGCCGCAACGACTTCATCCCTTTGACAGCCCCTCTGATCGATCCGGACGATCCGGTCGGGGTCTGGGAAAGCTTCTTCCTGGCCTTTCAGGGGGAGACACCCACGCCCAGAATCGTTCTGTCACGCTATCACCCGCAGGAGCGCGGCACCGTCGCGGCGCTTCGGGAGGCGCTGGCGCGCAACAGCCAGGCGTTCAGCGTCATCGACAGTTCCGAGCGGCCATCGGTGGACACCAACCTCGAGTGGGAATCCTACGGCCGCACTATCGAGGCGCATGAGCGGTCGGAAATCGGCCGCCGCCAGCGCAAGCTTTCCGCTCTGGGAGCGGTGACCATAAGGACTGTGACGCAAGGCCCCGACGCGAAGGCGGCGCTCGACGAGTTCCTGCGCATCGAGGGCGCTGGCTGGAAAGGCCTGAACGGCACGGCGATGGCGGCAAAGGCATCGCCAGAGCAGTTCGTGCGCGATGCATTCGACACTCCGAATGCGGAATTCGATGTGCTGGCGATCGACGGAAAGGCCATTGCCGTCGCCATCAACCTGAA
Source organism: Beijerinckiaceae bacterium (assembly GCA_035437025.1). GTDB lineage: Bacteria > Pseudomonadota > Alphaproteobacteria > Rhizobiales > Beijerinckiaceae > JAIUNP01. The sequence goes on from DAOMXN010000004.1 coordinate 19,769, forward strand.
TGCCGGCGGCGTGCTCTACACCGTCAAGACCGCCTACGATGAAGCCTACCGGGCGCAAGGTCCGGGCATGGCGCTCGGCGTCCACCAGATGCGCAAGGCGCTCGCCGGAGGGCCTTATCGTCGCATTGATTCCTGCGCCGTTCCCGGCGTGCCCATGGGCAAGGTCTGGCGTCAGCGAGAACCCATGCAATGGCTTGCCTTCAGCACAACGCCAGAGATCGGCGCGGGCCGGGTTGACAGCCTCGCTGCGACCTTGCGCGGCCTGGGGCGTCTCAAGGCCTGGATCAAGCAGCAGATCGGACGCAAGTAGGCGGACATGACACGCGTGATGTCCCTGGTGCGGCGCATCGATCGGAGCAAGCTGGCAGCGCTTGCGCCGCTGGCGATCCGCATCGCCGCTGCCGGGCTGGCGGCCGTCCTGCAGGTTGTGCTGGCTCGATTGCTCGGCGCCGACGACTATGGGATTTTCGCCTGGGCCTGGGCGCTCGTCGCGGTCGGCGGCTATGCCACCACCTTCGGCTTGAGCCAGACGGCGGTACGCCATCTCGCGCTTTACGCCGAGCAAAAGGATTCAGCGGCAGCCCAAGGGTTTCTGCGCTTCTCGATGCTCTGTGTGATCGCCGGTTCCAGCGCGCTGGCCGCGGTGACGGCCTTGCCCGTCCTCGCCGGCGCGATCCCCTGGATCGAAGCGAACCGGCTGGTTCCCATGCTGATCGTGCTCGCCATCATCCCGTTCTTTGCCCTTGGCGATCTCGCGGAAGGGTTCGCCCGCTCGCAAGGATGGAGCGTCCTCGCACTGGCGCCGGGTTATGTCATGCGCCAGTTGCTGCTCATCCTGCTGCTGCCGGCGATCTGGCTGCTCGGCAAGACGCCCACCGTCACGACCGGTTTGACCGTCGCGCTTGTCGCGACCGCGATGACTGCCCTGGTCCAGATGGCTCTGGTCCTGCAGCGGCTTAAATCGGTATTCGCACGCGGAGAGATCCGTCACGATGATCGACCTCGGTGGCTTTCCGCCGCCGGCCCGGTCTTCCTGGCGGACATCGTGCAGGTGCTGCGCCAGAACGTCGACGTCCTGATTCTGGCGGCTTTCGCTCCGCCGGCACAGGTCGCGGTCTATTTCGCCGCCACGCGCGTCGCATCGCTGCTGGGACTAGTCGAATTCGCCGTCGGCGCGGCCGCAGCCCACCGTTTCGCGCGGATCGACGCCAAGCACGACGCGGGCGCTCTCGACAGAGCCGTCCGGGAAAGCGCGATCCTGACCTTCTGGCCAACGCTTTTCGCCGCTGTCCTGCTGTGGCTGATTTCCCCCTTGGTGCTGGCGCTGTTCGGCGAAGGGTATCGCAGCGCCAATGAACTTGTTCTCGTGCTGGCGCTCGGCGCGGTGTTGCGCGCCTCGGTCGGGCCGGCCGACGATCTCCTGACCATGCAGGGGCATGGGGCCATGAACCTGGTGGCTCAGGCCGTCGGGCTTGCCACTGTAAGTCTGACCGCGATCGTCCTCGTGCCTAAGCTCGGTCCGTCTGGCGCGGCGCTTTCCGTTCTTTTCGCTACCGGCGCGACCACGTTCGCGCTTGCGCTCGCCAGCGGCAGGCGCATCGGGATCGTCCCCCTGCCCCTGCCCTCACTCATCCTTGCCCGGAGACAGACCGCGTGAATGCACTGTTGAAACCCGTCCGGAGACCGCGATCATCCTATATCGCCGAATGGACCAGCGTTGACTCGCTCGCCCGCTACAAGGACCGCTGGCGCGCGTTGGCTGATCGGGCTGCGGAGCCCAACCCGTTCTATAGTCCGGAGTACCTGCTCTCGAGTGCGCGGGACATCGAGAAGTCGGACATCCGCTGCATGGCGATCTATCGCGATGCCACGCCGGACGCCGACCTTGTCGGACTATTCCCCGTGATGCACGGGCGACTGGCGCAGGGCGCGGTGATCCCGACCCTGGAGTTCTATCAGAACGACTACATCTGTTCGACCGCGCCACTGATCGACCGGGACGATCCGGTCGGGGTCTGCGGACGTTTTCTCGATTTGTTCGAGGGCGAGCTTTCCCGCCCCCGCACGGCCATTTCCCGGTTCATGCCATCCATGCGGGCCGCGTCAAAGGCGCTGGCGGAGGCCCTGGCGGAACGCACCTATCCCTTGGAGATCGTGTCCCGATTCGAAAGGGCAGCGGTTGAAACGGAACGTGGGCTCGACAGCTACCTGTCGCAGCTCAGCACAAACCGGCGCAAGGACCTGCGTCGACGTCACCGGCGGATGGAGGAAGTCGGGTCGGTGACATTCCACACCGCCGCGAACGGACCGGACCTGCGGGCGGCGCTGGACGACTTCCTGCGCATCGAGGCTTCCGGCTGGAAGGGCGAGGCGGGCACCGCCATGGATTGCCAGCCAGGGACACGCCGGCTTGCCGAACATGCGTTCCTCGGCCCCGATTCCGAGATCGACCTGCTCGCCATCGATGGTCGGGCCGTGGCGGCCTGCGCCTCGATCATTTCGCGGGGCGTCAAGTTCACGGTCAAGGTCGCCTTCGACGAAACGTATCGGGCGAACAGCCCCTCCGTCCTGCTCGATTCCTACATGCTCGGCCAGTTCACGCGCGGCGGACGTCTTTCCCGCGCCGATTCCTGTGCCATACCCGGCGCCTTGGTCGAAAATCTGTGGCGCGAAAAGGAACCCGTCGAGTTTCAGGCGTTTGCCATCCACCCCTCGACCAGCACTGCGCGCGTGCGTTCGCTGGCCTCGACCTTGCGCGGCTTTGAAAGACTCAAGACCTGGATGAAGGCTCAGTTGCCCAGGGACTGACGCGCCCGCCGGAACGGCAATGCCGTCAGTGCCCGGCGATCAGTTCGCCCTGCTCCACGAATGCCTTCCACTGCCTCTCGGACCCATAGAAGGCGTTGCGGTCCACATCGCCACGGATTCCAGGCACGCGCCCGGTGGTGGTGAATTGCCAGAACGTCCACGGCCGGCTGGTATAGCGCTCATGCGGCTCGGCGGCGGTCGAGCGGATCCAGTACGGATAGTCGCTGAACTGGCCTTCAAGCACATCCTTGTGGAACGGTATGTCGGTATAGATGATGGGCTTCTTGCCCGTATGCTGCTCCAGTTCGGTCAGCATCAGACGGATTTTCTCCAGCGCCACATCGCGGGGAACCCGCTTCGGGCAAGTCTTGGAGTGGCCGTTCCACTCGACGTCCAAGACCGGCGGCAGGGCATCGGGATCCTGCGGAATGTGCTTGCGGAACCATTCGACCTGCTCATGCGCGGGCCGGCACCAGTAGACGAAATGGTAGGCGCCGCGCGCCACGCCGGCGGCCTTCGCCCCGTTCCAGTTGGCCAGGAAGCGTTCATCGACATGGTCGCCGCCTTCGGTGGCCTTGATGAAGGCGAACTTCGTGCCGGCGCGCTTGACCGCGTGCCAGTCGATCTCGCCCTGCCATTTCGAGATGTCGATGCCCTGAATCGGCTGGCGCGTCGCGCGCGCCACCGCCGGATGCGGCTTGACATCGCCCTTCTGCGAATAGCGGTTCATATCCTCCATGGCGCAGGAGGACAGGATGACAAGGGCGCCGATGCCCGCCACGAGGCGGGGCCACAGCGATGGCTTTCGAGTTTTCCGTTTCATGACCGAGAGAAATGCAGCCAATTTCTTAAGCGTTCGTCAAGACTTGCCTAGGCGAGGCCAAACCAGAGCGTGGCCGTTCCCAGGAAGGTTAAGAAGCCGACGATATCCGTCACGGTCGTGACGAACGGCCCGGACGACACGGCCGGATCGGCGCCGAGCCGATTCAGCGTGAGCGGCACGATGACGCCGGCAAGCGCTGCAGCAACGAGCACCAGTTGCATCGCCACCGCGATCACGATGCCCAGATCGAACGTCTTGAACCATAGCGCCGCCAAAGCACCGGCGATCACGGCGAAAGCAAGGCCGTTGATGCAGCCGACCGCCGCTTCGCGCAGGATGACTTTCAGAAAGTTCGCCGACGTGATCTGGCGTTCGGCGATCGCACGTACCGTTACGGTCATGGCCTGCGTTCCGGCGTTGCCGCCCATGCTGGCGACGATCGGCGCCAGCACCGCCAAAGCGACCATCTTTTCGATCTGCCCCTGAAATTCCTTCAGCACACTGGAGGCAATAAAGGCAGTGATCATGTTGGCGAACAGCCAGGTGAAGCGGCCGCGCGAGATGCGGAACACCGGATCGGTGATTTCCTCGTCCGCCTTGACGCCGGCCAGCGCGCGCATGTCCTCGTCGGCTTCCTGGTCGATGACGTCCACGATGTCGTCGAACGTCAGGACGCCCACCAGCCGCTCCTCGGCATCGACGACCGGGATCGCCACGAGGTTGTAGCGCTTGAACGCCTCGGCAACATCTTCCTGATCGTCGTCGACACGGGCGATGTGCTCCACATCCTCCATGAGAGCGTCGATCTTCACTGGCCGCTTGGCGCGCAGGAGGCGATCGAGCGAGACGACGCCAACGATGCGCTGGCCAGGATCGACGACGAAAATGCGGTAGAATTTCTCGGGAAGATCCTCAGTCTCGCGCATGTAGTCGATGGTCTGGCCAACCGTCCAGAACGGCGGCACGGCGATGAGGTCGGCCTGCATGCGCCGCCCCGCCGACTCCTCGGGATAGTCGAGGCTGCGCTCCAGCGTGACGCGTTCCAGCGCCGGAATACGCGCCAGGACCTCTTCCTGGTCCTCTTCGGCCAAATCTTCGAGAATGTAGACCGCATCGTCGGAATCGAGGTCGCGCACGCCCTCCGCGATGGCTTCGTTGGGAATTTCCTCGAGGATTTCCTCGCGGACCGCGTCATCGACCTCGGTCAGAGCCGCATAGTCGAAATCGCGTCCGAGCAGCTCGATGAGGCGCGGTCGCTCATCGGTTTCGAGCGCCTCGATCAGGTCGCCGAGGTCGGCCTCGTGCAGGTCCTCGACGAGAGCTGCAAGCCGCTCGCGATGCGCGCCTTCGATCGCGGCGCTGACCAGAGCCACGAATTCCGCGCGCACTTCCCCCTCGTCGTTCCGGAACTCTTCCGGAAAACCCAAGGCGGCCGGTTCTTTCTGCACGGCTTCGGCCATCGGACACGACCGCGTTGGAGGAGGATGCTCGACTCGTATTAGGTAAGCGCTTCGGTCGAGGCAATTCGGATTGCATGGGGGAAATCGCTTGCGTGCACTTCGCGACGCTCTTGTGACGCTTTTGCTTGTGTTGGCGGCGTCGCCTATCGCACGCGCGTGCGGTCCGGATGCGCTGGGCACAGCCAGGACACTCTCGCTCGACACGAGCGGTGGACCGCAATTCGGCCTGAAGCAATATGCCCGGACCCTTCCCCTCGGCGATCGCGAAGTCGTCCTGACCTTCGATGACGGGCCGCACCATGGCGTGACGCCGCGCGTGCTGGACGCGCTGGCGCGTGAATGCGTGAAGGCGACGTTCTTCCTCATCGGCCGGAATGCGGCGGCGCTGCCCGGATTGACTGCGCGGATTGCGCGCGATGGGCACACGCTGGCAAACCACACCTTTTCCCATCCCTGGACCATCGACCGCCTGTCACATGCCGCGGCACTTGCCGATCTCGATCGGGGCGAGGACGCGATCCGCATGGCCTCCGGGGCGCGTGTCGCCCGGTTCGTGCGCTTTCCCGGATTTGTCGAGACCCCGGCCCTGCTCTCGGAAATGACCCGCCGTAACGTCGCTGTCTTCGGCACCGACGTCTGGGCATCGGACTGGAACGTCATGGCGCCGGATGTGCAGCTCCGGCTTGTTCTCGGTCGGATCGAGCGGGCACGTCGAGGCATCGTCCTGTTTCATGACATCAAGGACCAGACCGCCGCCATGCTGCCGGCCTTCCTGCGCGAACTGAAGCGGCGCGGGTTCAGGGTCGTGCATGTGACGGGCTGAAAGGTTGACACCCGCCGCCGTTCTGAAAGGATTTCCGCAAAGTGGAGGCGTGAATGGTAGGCAAACTGCGGAACCCTGCCTTGGCGGCAGTATGTCTCGCGACCCTGGCTGCCGTGCTCGCCACATCGACGCCCGCGGCTGCGCAAGGAACGGCGGGGATCCGCATCTCCGGCGCGGCCAAGAACAAGCCCTTCATTGTTTTGATGCCCGGTTCCGGCGGCGCCATTCCCTCCCACTGGGCGGGCGTTGCGTCTGCTCAGGGCTTCGCCGTCGTGAGCGTTGACGTCGCTTCCATTTTTTCCGGACGCTCCCTGCTCAACGTCTCCGAACAGGAACAGGTCCAGACCGTTGGCACCGCGCTTCAGGCGGCGCAGCAGGCGGGGCTGGACATGCAGCGCTGGGCGATCCTCGGCCTGTCCAAGGGAGGTACGGTTGCGCTGCTAAGCGCCGGCGCCTCGCGACCGGCAGGAACGGCGCAGCCTTCGGCTGTCTTCGCCTTCTACCCCGGAAGCGTGGGCTGGTGTCCCAACAGCCACGGCGCCAGCACCAGGGTGCACATCTTCTACGGCGACGCCGATGGCTGGGGCACGCATCGTGGTACGCGCGATGCTTGCAGGCGACAGGCCGGCGGCAATGTCGCCTACCATGAATATCCTGGCGTCCATCATGGGTTCGATCGCGGCGGCGCCGCTCGCACCGTGACTTGCTGCGGTACGTCCTGGGTCGATCAAGGCAACCCGGCGGCCACCGCCAAGGCGCGCGGCGTGGTTGCGGCAACGCTGCGGTCAGTACGGCGCTAGGACGAAAAAAGCGACCCGAAGGTCGCCTTTTCAACACCGGTTTCACCAGATGAATGGTGCGGCCAAGAGGACTCGAACCTCCACGGTGTTACCCACTAGCACCTCAAGCTAGCGCGTCTACCAATTCCGCCATGGCCGCGCGGGGGGCCGGCTAACCGGCTTGCTCCGAGGCGCGCTGACTAACAAACGCTTGCCATGATGACAAGGCTTAAGTTGCCTGCGGCTGCCCTGGTTCCGGAACAACCGCTGGTCTCTCGAAGATGGCATTGACTTCGACTGCAAGCCGCTCCTCACGGCCACGGATGAGCCGCCCTTGCCCGATCGGCAACCCGTTGGCCAGGATGTCAACGGCATCCGCGCCACCGTCGAGGAATAGCCGCGCACCCCGTCCAAGCCGCAACAGCGTCCCCAGTGTCAGGACGCATGATCCGACGACCGCAGAGACGTCGATTTCCACCTTGTCGAGGCGCGCCATGCGTGGTCTTCCTCCGAGTCGACACTTTCGCGCCAATTGTTCACCCTCTGGTTAAAAAATGGCGGACGGCAACTCAGGATTGTTCTCTCGCTCCGATGGCGCAACGGTCGAATGGCGCATCGCGGATGGGCTGATGCCCTACCCGGAGGCGGTCGCCTTCATGGAGGCACGTGTCGCTGCCATTTCTTCAGGCGAAGCACAGGAGCTGGTCTGGCTGGTCGAGCACCCCCCGCTCTATACGGCAGGGACATCCGCGAAGATGACCGATCTGGTCGACTCCCGCTTTCCTGTCCACGAGACCGGGCGCGGCGGCGAGCTGACCTATCACGGACCCGGCCAGCGCGTGGCCTACGTCATGCTGGACCTGAACCGCCGCAAGCGCGATGTCCGCGCCTTTGTAACCGCGCTCGAATCCTGGCTGATCGCCGCGCTGGCGGACTTCAACGTGCGAGGAGAAACGCGCGCGGGCCGAGTCGGCGTCTGGGTGAAGCGGCCAGAGCGCGGCGTTGATTTCGAAGACAAGATCGCTGCGATCGGTATCCGCGTGCGCCGCTGGGTGACGTTTCACGGCATTTCCTTGAATGTGGAACCAGAGTTGAAGGATTTCTCCGGCATCGTACCCTGCGGCATCGCCGATCCGCGCTATGGCGTGACCTCGCTTGTCGATCTCGGCATACCGGTCACCATGCCGGAAGTGGACAGCGTGCTGCGCAGGACATTCGAAAGAGTGTTTTCGTGATCGGGCTCGGCCTGATGCGTGCAAGAGGAGGCCAGGTTGGAATCGCCCGACCAGACAGCGCCCGATTTCGTCTTCGACCTGATGCCGCTGACCCTGACGACCTATGCAACCGGCCAGAACCTCATCTTCGAACCCTACCGCAAGGAACAGCGACGCTTCGGTATCGGCAGCGTCCTGCGGTTCCTCGCCTTTCTCGCGCTCGGGGGAATCGCGGGGCTCGCATTAAGCTACTTCCGCGTCGGCGCGGAGCTCGAAGTCTACGCCAGTTCGATTGGCCGAAGCTGGTACCTTGATGGGTTTGGCATCGTGCTGCTTCTGGGTGCCGCCTTGCTGTTCGGCATTGGGCTGGGACTGCTGGCGGTGCGCTCGGGCGGTCGCTCGATGATGCTGTGGATGATGCGCAACAGCCGCGCCATGGCGGAGCCCGGCCGCATCGTCTTTTCGCCCGCCGGACTGACCGCTACCGCAGCGTCCGGGAGCCGGCAGTTCCCGTGGCGCACGATCACCGGCTACCGGCGCGCGCGGGGGCACTGGTTCGTTTTCGTGGACACCGTGTCGTTCTATTGGCTCGATGAGGATATGGTCGCGGATCCGGTCGCTTTTGCCAGCTATCTCGACCGCCACATCGCAACCGCTACCCCCTAAGCCGCGCCTCTTCCTCGAACATGAAGTCACGCGTCACCGGCACATCGGCCCGCCCGGCCGAAATCAGCAGCTGGAACACCATGTTCGAGCCGGTGAGGAAGCCGAGTTCGACTGCGCTCAGGTAGAACTCCCACATCCGGGCGAAGCGCTCGCCCATCATCGCGACGACCTTGGGCCGCACGGCGGCAAAATTCTGGCGCCAGTGCTTGATGGTCCAGTAGTAGTGCAGGCGCAGGAACTCACAGTCGGAAACCCAAAGCCCGACCCTTTCCGTCGATGCGAAGACCTCCGACATCGATGGCACATAGCCGCCGGGGAAAATGTATTTCCTGATGAACGGCGAAGTGGTTCCGGGCGGCGCCATGCGGCCCATGCAATGGATGAGACCGTATCCCCCCGGCTTCAGCAGCCGCTTGATCGCACCGAAATAGGCGTCGAAGTAGTCGATCCCAACCGCCTCCATCATGCCGACGGAGACGATGCGGTCGAACGCCCCCTCCATGATCCGGTAGTCCTGCTCGACAAAGGCGACCCGGTCGCCAACCCCGGCAGCCTCTGCACGGCGGCGCGATTCGGCGAGTTGACGCGGCGAGACATTCAGGCCCGTGACATGCACGCCGCAGGTTTTCGCCAGATAGATCGCAAGGCCGCCCCAGCCAGAGCCGATCTCCAGCACGCGCATGCCTGGTTTCAGAGCCAGCTTTGCCGCCACATGCCTGAGCTTGGCCAGTTGCGCTTCGGCCAGCGGTGTCTCGGGCGTCTCGAAATAGGCGCAGGTGTAGGTCATGCTCTCGTCGAGCCAGAGCGAGTAGAACTCCTCCGAGAGGTCATAGTGCCGCGACGCGTTGTCGGAGACCTTGCTGACCGGATTGGCCTGATGGCGGCTGCGCAGGGACATCCAGACCCGGCGCAACGCCTTCTGCAAAGGATGTGCGCCCAGGCCCTCGCGGTTGATCGCAAACAGCATCAGCAGATCGTGGACGCTCGAACCTTCCTCGAAATCCAGGCGCCCATCCATATAGGCTTCGGCTGCCTTCAACTCGGGATTGAAGAAAATCTCGCGTTCGACCCTGGCATCGCCAAGCCGGAGCGTGACGCTGTGCCCGCCCTCCCCCGATCCAAAGACATGGCGGGCGCCGGTGTGGTCGATGACCACGAGGCGACCCTTGCGGATGAAGCGCTTCAACAGATGAGGTAGGAACAACATGGATCCATTGCGCGCCGAAAAGCAGGCGAACGTCAATGGTGTCCGCAAACAATAATGTCAGCAGTCACTTAGCGGACAAGGCGCCCCAGTGCCTTTGGTCCAGCGGGCGGCGGCGATCCATCCAGACCGGCAACGTATCCCGCTGGCAGGCCCGCGGCCTTTGCCGCCGCCACGACGCCTTCAAGATACCCGGGTTTGGGAAGGCCGGGTTGCGCACTGCGGCCAATGTAGACCAGCGCCTGCCGCGGGCCAGCGGATGTCAGCACAGGCTGCACGACCTTGGTGTAAAGGCCCTGCGCCACGCCCTCGTAGCGGTCGAGGGCCTGGACATCCCTGAGCGCCAGGTCCCACAGGAGTCCATGGACCGTCCCGCGTGCATCGCGCACCACAGTCGCATAGCCATCGACATTGATCAGGAAGCGATGGCGCGGCAGGCGGGCAAGACCGATGGCCCGCGATGCCGGGCAACGGTCCGCCATCGCCGTCACATCCATGTTCGAGCCATAGGCGAAGTAGAGCGGCACGGCGCCGTTCCCGCTCGGCGTCAGGCGGCCTTGCTGGCCGCGCCGGACGGCGCAGGCTTGCCTTCCTCGGCACCGACTTTCAGGCCGAGGTAGATCAGCACCGGCGATGCGATGAAGATCGACGAATAAGTGCCGACCACCACGCCGAACAACATGGCCCAGGAGAAGGACGAGATCACGTTGCCGCCGAAAATCACCAGCGCGACGAGCGCCAGCATGGAGGTGAACGATACGAGGAAGGTGCGCGCCAACGTCTGGTTCATGGCCAGATCGAGCAACTCCTCGATCGGCATCTTCTTATAGCGGCGCAGCAATTCCCGGATGCGGTCAAACACCACGACGGTATCGTTCAGCGAATAGCCCACAATGGTCAGGATCGCCGCGATCGATGTCATGTTGAACTCGATCTGCGTCGCCGCGAAGAACCCGATGGTCATCACCAGATCGTGCAAGGTGGCGATGACCGCGCCGACGGCGAACTGCCACTCGAAACGGAACCAAAGATAGATCAACACGCCGAACACGGAGACGACGACTCCCAGCGTGCCGGCCTGCACCAATTCGCCGGAAACGCGCGGTCCCACGACTTCCACACGGCGAAACTCGAAATCGTTGATGAAGGCGGCGCGCGCCTTCTCCACCACCACCTGCTGGCCCTTGTCGCCGCCAGGCTGCAGCACGAAACGCATCGAAACCTCGGCGTTCGTGGAGAATTCCTGCACCTCGACCTCGCCGAGGCCGAGCTTCTCCGCCGTGGTTCGCACCTGGTGGATATCGACCTTGCCGGACTTGGCGCGCATCTCGATCAGCGTTCCGCCGGTGAAGTCGATGCCGAAATTCATGCTGACCGAGAAGAACAGCGCGATAGCGATCACCGAGATCAGCGCCGAGAACGGAAAGCTGATGCGCCTGAAGCGCATGAACGGGAATTTGGTGCCGTCCGGGATGATGCGGAGCTTTTTCATGATCTCAGCTCCTCAAAACGGGATCTTTGTCGGCTTGGTATACCAATACCAGAGCGCGATCATCATGCGGGTCATGGTCACGGCCGTCACGACCGTTGTGATGATGCCGACGATCATGGTCACGGCGAAGCCGCGAACCGGACCGGAACCGAGGAAATAGAGGATCGCGGCGGCGATGAACATCGTCACGTTGGAGTCGATGATCGTCGCGAAGGCCCGGTTGAAGCCTGCTTCCAGCGACGACACGATGGTGCGCCCCAGGTGCGACTCTTCGCGGATGCGTTCGTAGATCAGCACGTTGGCATCCACGGCCGTGCCGATGGTCAGAACGATGCCGGCGATGCCCGGCAGTGTCAGTGTTGCGCCAAGCTTGGTCATGATCGCGAAGATCAGCAGGATATGGATGGCCAGCGCGATGCTGGCGAAGATGCCGAACAGCCCATAGGTCGCCAGCATGAAGAGGAACACCAGGCACGCCGCCACGTACGACGCCTTCTTGCCTGCGTCGATCGAGTCCTGTCCGAGGCCTGGACCGACTGTGCGCTCCTCGACGATGGTGAAGGCCGCAGGCAGCGCGCCGGAGCGCAGCAGGATCGCCAGCCGGTTGGCAGAATCGACCGTGAACGAGCCGGAAATCTGCCCCTGCCCGCCCGTGATCGGCGAACGGATGACCGGCGCGGAGATCACCTTGCCGTCGAGGATGATGGCGAACGGCTTGCCGACATTTTCCGTGGTCACCTGGCCGAACCGGCGCGCGCCATTGATGTTGAAGCGGAAATTGACGATCGGCTCGCTGGACCTCTGGTCGAATCCCGGTTCGGCCGACGTGAGGTCGGCGCCATCGACCATGACCCGGCGTTCGACAGTAACGGTACCGCGCCCCGGTTCGTCGGAGGGCAGCGTCTCTGTGTCCGCGGGATTGGCACCCGGCTCGGCCACCAGGCGGAACTCAAGCTTGGCCACCTTTCCGAGGATTTCGCGCAGTTCCGTCGGGTCCTGGAGGCCCGGGACCTGGATCAGAACGCGGTCGATGCCCTGACGCTGGATGGAGATTTCCTTGGTCCCCTCCGGATCGACGCGGCGCCGGAACACATCGAGCGACTGATCGACGGCGCGGCGCGTGCGGTCATTGATGCCGGGTTCGGTGAAGGCGAAGGTGAACAGTTCCCCCTGCTCGACCACTTCGAGATTGCGAACGCCTGCCCCGAGGCGCGCGGCATCGATCGGCTGCGCCAGTTCCTTGAGCTTTGGCCCGACTTTGGCCCGGTCCTCCGCATTCGGAACACGCACGGCCGCGCCGCGCGGCTGGGCCGGGACGCCACCTGTCGGTGCAACGCGCGCATCGCGGAAAATGCCGCGGATGTCGGCCTGAAGCTGCTGGACCATCTGGCGGATCAGCGCCGTTTGGTCCACCTCCAGCACGACATGCGTGCCGCCCTGCAAATCCAGTCCGAGGGTAATGCCCTTGTGCGGGATCAGCCACTTCGGCGCCCAGGTCGGCAGCGACTTTTCCCATGCCAACTGCTGCGCCGGTGAAAAGGCGCTTGGCAGGGAATACAGGATGCTCGCCAACGCCAGCGCGACGACTGCAAGAGTTTTCAGCTTCGAAAAGCGCAGCATATTCCGTAACTTGTTAGTTGTTCTTCAGAACTGCCATGCGTCAGTTCGCAACGGGCTCGGCCTTGTTGCGAACGTCCGCGATCATGCCTTTCACAACCCGCACGCGCACGTTGTCGGCGATTTCCGCCTCGACTTCGGTATCGTCCACCACCTTGGTGACCTTGGCGATCATGCCCGAGCTCATGACAATGGTATCGCCACGGCGAACGTTATTGATCATCTCCTGATGCGCCTTAGCACGGCGCTGCTGCGGCCGTATCAGAAGGAAGTACATGATGATCAGGATCAGCACGAAAGGTGCGAACTGGGCGACCATGTCGCCCGCCCCCGGAGCGCCGGCGGCCTGGGCAAAGGCTGGGGTAATCACGAAGGAACCTCACTCTGATGGATCACAAGGCGCGATGGCGCGCCCGGTTAAAAGTTGCGCGGACTATAGTGTCGAACGCGCATAAGGCAACGAGTTTCGGCCTGA
>DAOMXN010000004.1:33229-48377 GCA_035437025.1 Beijerinckiaceae bacterium
CGGTCCATCTTGAGCGCCAGCTCGATGTTGTGCGTGGCGACCAGCGCAGCCAGGCCCGACTGCTTCACAATCCCCGACAGCAGGCCGAAGACGTGCTCCGAGGTGTGAGGGTCGAGATTGCCGGTCGGTTCGTCGGCAAGCAGCAGCCGCGGGGCATTGGCGACAGCCCGGGCGATGGCAACGCGCTGTTGCTCGCCGCCCGAAAGCTTGGCCGGCTGGTGTGTCAGGCGATGCCCGAGTCCCAGGTAATTCAGGATTTCCGCCGCCCGCTTGCCGGCTTCCGGCTTGCCTAACCCGGCGATCAGCTGCGGCATCATCACATTCTCGATCGCCGTCAATTCGGGCAGGAGATGGTGGAACTGATAGACAAAGCCTATCTCCTCGCGGCGGATTCGCGTGAGTTCGGCGTCGGAAAGCCCGGTGCAACGGCGATCGGAGATCCGCACCTCGCCTGATGTCGGCTTTTCCAACAGGCCGGCGATGTGCAGCAGCGTCGACTTGCCGGTGCCCGATGGCGCGACCAGGGCCACCAATTCGCCGGGAGCAATGGTCAGGTCCACGCCCTTGAGAATCGGCAGTTCCTCGACGCCTTGCCGGTAGGTGCGCACCACGCCCGCGAGAATGAGGGTCGACATGCTATTCCGCCCTCAAGGCTTCGACCGGATCGAGCCGTGCTGCCTTCCACGCCGGGTATATCGTCGCGACCAGGGACAGGACCAGCGACATGCCGACGATCAGCGAGACTTCGCGCGGGTCGACCACGGCCGGCAGGCGGCTGAGGAAGTAAAGCTCCGGCGGAAACAGTGGCCTGCTGAACAGCCAGGAGAAGAACTTGCGCAGGGTCTCGGCGTTTTCCGCGACGATCAGCCCGCCCGCGAGCCCAAGCAGCGTGCCGGTAACGCCGATGGCGGCCCCGGTGATGATGAAGATTCGCAGGATCGCTCCGCGCGTCGCCCCCATGGTGCGCAGGATCGCGATGCCACGCGTCTTGTCCTTCACCAGCATGGTCAGGCCGGAGATGATGTTGAAGGCGGCGACCAGCACGATCATCGTCAGGATCAGGAACATCACGTTCCGTTCCACTTCGAGGGCGCCAAAGAATGTGTTGTTGCGGAAACGCCAGTCCGTCAGCGCCACGGGCGCCAAGGCGGCCTCCTGCAATGCCTGCGTCAGCGCATCGACCTTGTCCGGGTGCTCGATGAACAGTTCGAGCACGGATGCCTGCCCTTCCATGTCGAAGTAGAGCTGTGCCTCGCCGAACGGCATGAACACGAAGCCGGAATCGAATTCCGACATGCCGACCTCGAAAATCGCCGCGACCTCATAGGCCTTCTGGCGCGGCGCGCTGCCGAACGGCGTGGAAGGCCCCTTGGGTGAAAGCAGCCGCACACGGTCTCCGATGCCGACATTGAGATAGCCAGCCATGCGCTTGCCGATGGCAATGCCCTGCCCTTCGTCGAATCCGTCGAGCGTTCCTTCGCGGATGTTGTTGGCGATGGCAGCGAAGCGCTTGATGTCGCCCTCGCGCAGGCCACGCACCATCGCGCCGGTGGAGGCGGTGCCGGACGCGGCCAACACCTGCCCTTCGACGAGCGGGGCCGCGAGCTTGACGCCCTTGAGCGCGTTCATCCGATCCGCCATGGCCGCGTAGTCCGTGAGCGGCTGGCCCAGCGGTTGCACGAAGATATGGCCGTTAACGCCGAGAATTTTCCCGATCAGCTCCTTGCGGAACCCGCCCATGACGCTCATCACGACGATCAGCGTCATCACGCCCAGCATGATGCCAAGGAACGAAAAGATGGCGATGACCGAGATGAACCCCTCGCGCCGGCGGGCGCGCAGGTAGCGCCAGGCCAGCATCCATTCGAACGGGGCAAGCGGCCCGCCGGGCGTGCCGATTCGGCCCGGGGTGGGAAAAGCCGCCTGTGTCACGCGGTAAACCGGGCAACGGCGTCGCCGGGGCTGAGCAATTCGCGATCTCCGCCGACGCGGCGCTTGAGTTCCACCTTGCCTTCTGCCAGCCCCTTCGGTCCGACCATGAGCTGCCACGGCACGCCGATGAGATCGGCGGTGGCGAACTTCGCGCCAGGCCGGTCTTCGCGGTCATCATAGAGCACATCGACGCCCTTGGCCGTAAGCTGGCGATACAGCGTCTCGCAAGCCGCGTCGCAACTGCTGTCGCCTTGCCTGAGGTTCAGCAGCGCCACCTTGAAGGGAGCGATCGCTTCGGGCCAGATGATGCCGGCATCGTCATGCGACGCCTCGATGGCCGCAGCCGCAACGCGCGAGGGACCGATACCGTAGGACCCCATGTGAACCGTTGTTTCCTTGCCGTCCGGGCCATTCACCACGGCCATCATCGGGTCGGAATACTTCGTGCCGAAATAGAAGATATGACCAACCTCGATGCCGCGCGCCGAAACGCGGCTCGCGGCCGGAATGGCCTCGTAGGCCGCCACGTCGTGCATCTCCGAGGTCGCGGCGTAGAGCGAGGTCCACTTGTCGACGATGCCCTGGATGCCGGCGATGTTGTCGAAATCCGTGTCGACGCCCGGCACGGCAAAGTCGAGATAGTCCTTGTGGCAGAACACCTCGCTCTCGCCGGTCGAAGCCAGCACGATGAACTCATGGCTGAGGTTTCCGCCGATGGGGCCGGTATCGGCACGCATCGGAATCGACTTCAGGCCAAGGCGATCAAAGGTGCGCAGATAGGCCACGAACATCTTGTTGTAGGCGTGCCGCGCCCCGGCCTGATCGAGATCGAACGAATATGCGTCCTTCATCAGGAACTCGCGCGAGCGCATCACGCCGAAACGGGGACGCACCTCGTCGCGGAACTTCCACTGGATGTGGTAGAGGTTCAACGGCAGGTCCTTATAGGACTTCACATAGGCCCGGAAGATTTCGGTGATCATCTCTTCGTTCGTCGGGCCAAACAGCATCTCGCGCTCGTGGCGATCCTTGATGCGCAGCATTTCCTTGCCGTAGGCATCGTAGCGACCGCTTTCCCGCCACAGGTCAGCCGACTGGATCGTCGGCATGAGCAGTTCGATGGCGCCGGAACGGTTCTGTTCCTCCCGAACGATCGCATTGACCTTGTTCAGAACCCTGAGCCCGAGCGGCAGCCAGGCATAGATGCCGGCCGATTCCTGGCGGATCATCCCGGCGCGCAGCATCAGGCGGTGCGAAACGATCTCCGCTTCCTTGGGTGTATCGCGGAGCACGGGCAGAAAGTAGCGGGTCAGACGCATGGGGAGTCCAGGTGCAAAACGATTCAGGGCAAGTCGGCGGCAGAGCTAACAAGCGGATCACGCGGAAAAACACAAGCAGGACGCCGGGCGTTGCAAAAAAAGCTCCTGAAGCTGAAAAATACCGCATGACACGGGAATGTGATGCGGCTAAGAAAGCGGCGCTGATCGGGCCAAAAGTAGGCTAGCCCCGGCTTAAATGGGGCATCCTGCTTGGCAACGCCCAAGTCTTCGGAGGAAAGACATCAGCCCCGATGGGGGAGAATGGACGCCAGTCCACAGGGTCGGGGCCACGGATCGGATACCTGCTCGAGCAAGGCTTGCGCCTTGCTCTTATTTTTTCTGCCCTCATCGACATCGCGCTCTTGCACGCTGGCGGCCCTCGTTCTTGAGGCGCGCGCCAGCGGTCGGCATCAAAGCACCGATGTGAATGAGGCCGGGAACCAGTCATAGGCCGCGCCACTCTTCGCCACGAATCCCGTCGACGGGAAGGCCGCGTGGTAGAAACTGATCTGCATGCGGTCGGCGGACGCCATGTCGAGCAGCTTCTTGCGCGATGTCACCGCCAGCGGCTTGTCCGCATCGAACATCAGATGCCACTCGGGATTGCGGGCGAACAGGCGCGGATCATTGCAGGCATCCCCGACCACCAGCAACGATTTCGTGCCGGACGAGACGACGAAGGACGTATGACCCATCGTGTGTCCGTCCGACTGAATAGCGGTGATGCCGGGCGCAACCTCCTTGCCCCACTCGAACTGCCGCACATCCTTGGCAACCGGCGCGAACACCCGGCGCGTCACCCCGAAGGCTGGCCGGGCCGCTTCCGGAGCATTGTTCATCCGCGCATCGTCCATCCAGAACGCCCACTCCTTGGCAGGAACGACGAGTTCCGCATTCGGGTAGACTGCGGCCCCCTCCTTCGCGCGCAGCCCATTGATGTGATCCGGGTGAAAATGGCTGACCAGCACCGTGTCGATCTGCCTGGGATCGATGCCAGCCGCCGCCATGTTCGCGGCGAGCTGACCGGTCGTTGGGGCGCCGTTGTTGTTGAATCCGGAGTCGATCAGGATCAGCTTCGACCCCGTGTTGACCGTCATCACGGTGAAGTGGTTCGGCGTCACGTCGGTCGCCATGAACTGTGCCGCCATGACCTTCTGCACCTCTTCCAGCGGCGTATTCGGGATGTAGGCCTGCTGGACCTGGCGGGGCACGATACCGTCGTGCAGTGCCGTGATCTCGAAATCGCCGATCTTGAACCGGAAGAAGCCGGGAGCCTGCTTGCCGACCGGTGGAGCGCCCGCCAGAGCGGGAAGGCCCGACATCGGAAGCATTGCGGCAGTTGTCGCGGCAGCGGAAGCGCCGAGAACGGCGCGACGGGTCATCATCATGGCATCCCTCCCAGAGCGCCGGGCAGCGTTCGCCCGCGCCTCGCCCCAAGCTATCCCGCTTCCAGCTTGCGGCAAGCCGCGTCACGCAGCCGTGATGATGCGAAATCGCAAGATCTCGACTGCGCAACGCCACAAAAAAAACGGCGGGGAAACCCCGCCGTCACGAACGCGTCCGAGGGCCGTGTTCAGCCAACGATCTCATTGCCCGCGAAGAACTGGGCGATCTCGATCGCAGCGTTCTCGACGCTGTCGGAGCCATGTGCCGAGTTCTCGCCCATGGAGCGGGCGAACAGCTTGCGGATCGTGCCTTCGGCGGCATTGGCCGGGTTCGTCGCGCCCATGACATCGCGGTACTTCTGCACCGCGTTCTCACCTTCAAGCACCTGCACCACCACCGGCGCAGACGTCATGAACTCGACAAGTTCGCCGAAGAAGGGGCGCTCCTTGTGCACGGCATAGAACGTTTCGGCCTGCTTGCGGGTCATGTGGATGCGCTTCTGAGCGACGATCCGCAGACCCGACTTCTCGATCACCGCGTTGATCGCGCCAGTGAGGTTCCGCTCCGTGGCGTCCGGCTTGATGATGGAGAAGGTGCGTTGCGTGGCCATGTCGATGTTTCCAGTGTTCCAGATAGGGATTGCAGGATTGCGGCGTCATAATTCACGCGCGTCAAAATGCAACCATCGCAGGAGCGTCTCTTGCCGATCTTCGGGTCTTGGCTAAAAGGCGCGTCATGTTGCGCATGTCCGGACTGACTTACCGCCTTGGCGACCGTCTCCTGTTTGACCAGGCCTCGGCGACAGTGCCCAGCGGCGCGCGGGCCGGCTTCGTCGGACGCAACGGCTCGGGCAAGACAACGCTTTTTCGGCTTGTTGGCGGGGACATCGGCGCCGAGGATGGCGACATCGACCTTCCGCGCGGCGTGCGTATGGGACGTGTCGAGCAGGAAGCACCGGGCGGACCGGAGTCTCTGCTCGACTTCGTGCTCGCAGCGGACACCGAACGGCTCTCCTTGCTCAACGAAGCTGAAACCGCGACGGATCCGGCGCGTATTGCCGAGATCCAGCTGCGCCTGGCCGACATCCATGCGCATTCAGCGCCGGCGCGGGCCGCCGCCATCCTGCATGGATTGGGGTTTGATGCGGAGGCCCAGGCCAGGCCCTGCTCCGCCTTCTCCGGCGGCTGGCGCATGCGCGTCGCGCTTGCCGCCGTGCTGTTCACCGAGCCCGACCTGCTGCTGCTCGACGAACC
Source organism: Beijerinckiaceae bacterium (assembly GCA_035437025.1). Taxonomy (GTDB): domain Bacteria; phylum Pseudomonadota; class Alphaproteobacteria; order Rhizobiales; family Beijerinckiaceae; genus JAIUNP01. The sequence goes on from DAOMXN010000004.1 coordinate 39,120, forward strand.
GACGAACTATCTCGATCTCGAAGGCGCGATCTGGCTGCAGGAACATCTGGCGCGCTACCCACACACCGCCATCGTCATCAGCCACGACCGGGATTTTCTCGATGCCGTGACGAACTTCACGCTGCATCTCGACCGCGGGAAGCTGACGCTCTACCGCGGCGGCTACTCATCCTTCGAACGCCAGCGGGCCGAAGCGATCGTGCTGGCCGAAAAGGCCGCCGCCGCTGTCGCTGCGGAAAAGGCCAGGCTCCAGGCCTTCATCGATCGGTTCAAGGCGAAAGCCTCCAAGGCGAGCCAGGCCCAGTCGCGCGTGAAACGCCTCCAGAAGCTCGGGGAGGCACCGGCGACCGCGCGCGAAGAAGGCGCCGAACTCACGTTCCCGAACCCCGAGAAGCCCCAGTCGCCTCCCCTCGTCGCCTTCGAAGGCGTCAGCGCCGGCTACGGCGAACACCTCGTCTTGCGGCGCCTGAACCTGTCGATCACCGACGATGACCGTATCGGCCTCATTGGCGCAAATGGCAACGGCAAGTCGACCTTCGTCAAGTTGATCGCGGATCGGCTCGCGCCGCTTTCGGGAAACATCACGCGGGCGCCAAAATTGAACGTTGCCTACTTCGCCCAGCACCAGCTCGATGAACTGACGGCGGAAGCAACGCCCTATCTCTTGGTCAAGCGCCGCATGCCGGAGGCACCCGAGGCGAAAGTCAGGTCCCGCACCGCGCAACTTGGCTTTTCATCGGCCAAGTCGGACACCCCGATCGCCAGTCTCTCGGGCGGCGAAAAGGCGCGCCTCCTTCTCGGTCTTGCCACCTTTGACGGTCCGCACCTCGTCATCCTGGACGAACCGACGAACCACCTCGACATACCCATGCGCGACGCCCTAGTCCGGGCTCTGGCGGACTACAAGGGCGCGGCGATCATCGTTTCGCATGACCGCCACCTGATCGACGCCTGCTGCGACCGGCTGTGGCTCGTCGCCGATCAGAGTGTGCAGCCGTTCGATGGTGATCTCGACGCCTACGCCCGGCTGGTCATGAGCGCACGGGCGAAATCGCCCGACGTGCGCTCGCTTGACCTGCCCACCCCCGCCGCGTCAGACGAGCGTCGCGCGCGCTCGGAACGACGCCTCGCACTTGGCCCGCTTCGCCGGAAGATCGCTGATCTCGAAGCGCAAATGGCGCGCCTCTCAGACCTGGCCGCCAAGGTGGACGTGGCACTGGCGGCGCCCGACGCCTTCATCAAGAACCCAGAAAAGGCAGCGCAACTGGCAAAGGATCGTGCTGCCCTGGCAGAACGGCTCGCGACCGTGGAAGAAGCCTGGCTCGAAGCAAGCGCGGACCTGGAGGCGGCGGAGGGAGCCTGAAACAAATGCCCCCGCCGAAGCGGGGGCACGGCCTTCATCCCGGTATCGCAGGCCTCACGAGGTGATGCGCAGCTTCACAACTTGGCCGGCGATGATCTTCATCACGTTCTTCAGCTCGGCCGCGTCGATGCGGTAGAACCGCGCAACACCATTCTTGTTCGGGCCCGCGCAGTTATTGAGCAACTGGACCGCCTGCGGATTGGTGAAGTTCACCGCTATGACGAACAGATCGACCTTCTTTTCGTTCTTCAGATAGTTGCACCACTGGGTCGTGCGCTGGTCGAGCGCCGCTTGATCCGGAGAACCGGTGCAGCCCGGGTTGACGTAGCCCTTGCACCCCCAGTAGCCGGGATAGTCGATGGCCTGCGAATTCTCGCCATCGCTGATGAGGATCATCATCTTGGTCTCCTCGCCCTTCCACTTCACGGGCGGCTTGGACAGACCGAAGAAGCTTGGCCAGTCGCCATCAGGTGAAAGGGTGCGCATGCCCCAGCGCAGGCCGACGTCGGTATGCGTGCCGCCCGAGACCGGCGTCATGCGATCCAGAGTCTCGATTATCTGCCTGCGGTTGCCGGAAAGGCCAAGCATCGGGATCGGGCAGTTCAGGTTCGGACCGATGGTCGGATCAAACTTGGTCCAGTCCGTACGCGGCACCCACGGGCACCACGCGCCTGTCCACTTGTGCTCGTTGGGGTCGCCGACGCAGGCCCCTATGTTCTGGGTGCGCTCGGTACCGGCGAGAACGCAGGCGCCGCTCTGGCTGTTGTTGGCGCATACGATCGGGTTGGCGCTGTAGACGTTGCGACGCCCTTCCTTGATGTCCTGCTCGCAGGCCGGGTAGGTCTTGGATGGAATGCTGCCGTCGCACCTCAACTCCATGACCGTTTCTGTCCAGCACCGATCTTCCACCGTGCGGTAGCAGGTGTTGGCCTTCTGCACCGGCGGCTGAAGCACGTCAGCATCCTTGAACCGGTCGCCGAAAAAGGCGGCAGGCTGCACCGGCGCATCGGTCGTCTTCAGATCATCGAGGAAGCCCTGCATGCCGCCGGAAGAGGAGGACGACGAAGAGGATGATGATGAGGACGATGAGGATGATGAGGAGGAAGACGACGACGAAGAAGAAGACGAAGAAGAGGAAGACCAGGAAGACGATGAGGACGAGGACGAACTACCGCTGGAGGAAGGTGGCGGCGGCGGCGGCGGACATTCGTAAGCCTCCTGCTTATACGTGCAGCGCCGATACGGTATCGGCATCATCTTGCCTTGCTGTATCGTGACCGTGTCGAGACTGTTGTTTGGAACGTTCAGCGCATTCCAGATCATGCCGCTGGCATCCGACGGACCAGGCGCCTCACCCGATCCCGATATGCAGCCGCGCCAGCCGACCGGCGCAAACAGCGCGGAATTTACGTTTACCCGCCCGCCACGCAGCATCGGCGAGGCCACCGGCCTTTTGCTGCCATAGTCGGGAATCGGCGTTACGGCCGCGTCACCGGCGACATCCGGGGCTCGCGGCGCTTCGCTCAGGACATTGACGGTGGCAGCCCAAGGAACAACGGACAGGCGGAGCCAGTCTTTGGAGCCGGACTGCTCGGCGGCATTGAACAGTTGATGAGTGAACAGCTTGGCGGAATCGCGCAACTGCGTGAAGCGGGTCTGAGCGCGACCGTCCTTCATGAACATCGACGCCGTGTTGTCGAGCACAAGGGCCACTTCCGTCGGCAGGGGTACCGAGAAGTTCGCTGTCGCCTGGACCTCGACGTCCGAGAACGCCTCACCGATGATGCCCGCGAACAACGTATTCAGCTTCGCCTTGACCGTCACCTTCGAGCTGCCATCCGCCAGCCAGGTGATCGTTGCATTCGGCCGTGCCACGCCATCGAAGACCGACGCCTCGGATATGGCTGCATCGAAGATCCTCTTGCCGGCGATCTCGCCAGCGGCACGGGCCTGAGCCCGCTGCATCGTCGTCAGAGAATCCGTCTCGGTACGCTTCGCCGCAAGAGCGGCGGCATCCGCTGCCTTCTGCAACTCGGTTCCGCCAAGGCTGCGCTGGTGCAGCTCGACCGATCCGGCGATCAGCGTGAGGATCGCCATCGACGCGCCGGCGAACATGATGGCAACGCCGCCGCGCCTGTCTTCAGCGAACCGCGAGGCAATTGAGCCAAATCTCTTGAACCCGGACATCGGCTTCGGCGCCATGATTCCCTCCAACGCACCGCCCGCGCACTCAGCAGGCGTATTGAGCCACATTCGAGGAAAACCAATGCCGGGACAAAAATAACATGCCTTTAACGTGATCGTTGAAACTCGCGCGCATCGGCAAAAATCTCCTAAAATTTTTCGCGTGTTCGCCGAAAGGTTGCGAAGTCAGAAAAGCCTGCAGCCCGTTATTCCCGATTTGTTAACGATAGCGCGCCATCGTGCGCGCATGACTTACGTCTTCACGTCCACGCCCGAGCGCGGGTCGGAAGCGCCGCAGTCCGTCCATGCAAATGCGGCTGCGCCAGTCAGCCTCGCCATCAGTCTTTGCGGTCTGGCCGCTGCCGCACTCACGCTCGCCTTTTGCCGCCAGTCAGGCGCTCTGCGGATCGAAGCGGCATTGCTTGTCTGCATGGCCTACGCCGGTACGGTCCTTGCTGGCGAGACCCTGCTCCTGCGCACGCCTTGGGCGGCCTCCGCTGGCCTCGATTTCGCCCGACGCGGCTTCGACCTTGCCCGGATCGGCACCAAGCTCCTGGGGCTATACGGCGTGTTCGCGGTGCTGGCATGCATCTACTGGCTGTTTCCGGAGTACCGCGCAGGGATGTACCAGCCGACCTGGGTAGCCGCGCAGCAGCTCCTGCCTTACGTGCTGATCCTGGCGGTTCCCTACGTCGCGTGTGTCGATCGCGCGATGAAGGCGCCGGAAGACGGGCTTTACTGGTTCGGCCGCCTGTTGCTGCTTGACCGCGACCCGGCGCGCTGGCCGGCCCTGCGCCAGTTTGCTCTGGGCTGGATCGTGAAGGGCTTCTTCACGCCGATCATGTTCCACGGCCTTGTACAGAACACCGAGACGCTGATGCGCTCGTCCTTCGATCTGGGAAGCCTGACATTCGCACAGTTCTATGCGCTCGCCACGGTCTGCCTGTTCTGGACCGATGTCATGGTCGCCTGCGTCGGCTATGTTTTTGCGCTCCGTCTGTTTGACACGCATATTCGTTCCAGCGAACCGACCGCGTTCGGCTGGTTCATCTGCCTGATGTGCTATCCACCGTTCCAGACTGTGCTGATGGCGCAGTATTTCGCCTTCAGCGCGCAGAACGCCGTGCGCCTGCTGTCCGACTGGCCGCTCCTCCAGATGGTCTGGGGAGTGGCTGCGCTTGCACTTCTTGTGATCTACACGCTGTCAACGCTTGTATTCGGCTGCCGCTTCTCGAACATCACCCATCGCGGCGTGATTGCCGCCGGCCCCTACCGCTTCACCAAGCACCCGGCCTATGTCACGAAGAACCTGTACTGGTGGCTCGCGCATGCGCCGTTCATCCCGGTCGCCGGCGCCGGTGAAGCCCTGCGCTTCTGCATCCTGATGGTCGGCATCAACGTGATCTACTACCTGCGTTCGAAGACCGAGGAGCGGCATCTCTCGCACGACCCGGCCTACGTCGCCTATGCGACAGCAATGAACGACAAGAGCCTGTTCGCTCCGGTTGCGCGCATTCTGCCCTTCCTGCGGTATCGATCACCGGAATGCGGAACCGCGCACGATGGCCCCTACAAGGGCCTGGCATAGGCGACGCGGCAGCCGGATTTCACAGAAGCATCGGGCTGTGCCACAAGGTGGTTCCTTCATGCGAACCCATTGAGTCCCTTGGCACGCCGAAAGCCTCCCGAAGACGGATTCGTTTTGCCCTCGCGCGAGGACGTGCTGGCCTTCGTCGCCCGTTCACCGGGCAAAGTGGGCAAGCGCGACATCGCCCGTCACTTCGGCGTCGGCGGCGGTGCGCGCGTGGCTTTGAAGCGTCTGCTCAAGGACCTCGAGGCCGACGGGCTGCTGTCGCGCCGGGCCAAGACGCTGCATCGCGCCGGCGAATTGCCGTCGATGGTCGTCGCGCACATCGCAGGCAAGGATCGCGACGGAGAGCTGTTTGCCGCCCCGGTCGAGTGGGACGAAGAGCAAAACGGCCGCATCCCCCGCATCCACGTGCCGATTCTCAGGCGCCAGAAACATGCCGGGCCGGCCCCTGCGGTCGGAGACCACGTCTTGCTGCGGGTCGAACGGGATCGTTCGGAAGAGGATCAATACACCGGTCGCATCGTCAAGGTCCTGACGCAGCAGAAGGACCGGACGCTGGGCATTTTCCGCGAGGACAAGTCGCGCGGCGGCGGCCGTCTCCTGCCGATCGACAAGAAATCACGCGGCCTGGAAATGGTAATCCGGCCCGGTGACGAACAGGACGCCGAGGACGGCGATCTCATTGCGGTCGATGTCTTGCGTGACAATCGCCTTGGCTTGCGTTCGGCGCGCGTGCGCGACGTGCTGGGGAGCGTGAAATCCGAAAAGGCGGCGAGCCTCATCGCCATCCACCAGCACGATATCCCGCACGTCTTTCCCGAGGCGACATTGCAGGAGGCTGCGGCGGCGCGCGAGCCGACCCTTGCGGGTCGCGAGGACTGGCGGGCAATCCCCTTGCTGACCATCGACCCGGCGGACGCCAAGGACCATGACGATGCGGTCCATGCCGAGGCGGACGATCCGCAGACCAATCCCGGTGGTTTCATCCTGCGCATCGCCATCGCCGATGTTGGCGCCTATGTGCGGCCCGGCTCCATGCTGGACCGGGAAGCGCTCAATCGCGGCAATTCTGTCTATTTTCCTGACCGTGTCGTGCCGATGCTGCCCGAGCGCATCTCGAACGACCTATGTTCGCTCAAGCCCGGTGTGGCGCGCGCCGCGATGGCGCTTCGGGTCGTCATCGATGCGCAAGGCCGCAAGAAGAGCCATGGCTTCCATCGCGTGCTGATGCGTTCGGCCGCCAAGCTCGCCTATCCCCAGGCGCAGGCCGCCATCGACGGCCGTCCGGATGATGTCACAGGTCCGCTCCTCGAAACCGTGCTCAAGCCGCTGTGGGACGCCTATGCCGCCCTGAAACGGGCAAGGGCCAAGCGTGCACCGCTCGATCTCGACCTGCCCGAGCGAAAGCTTGTGCTCAATCCCGATGGCACCCTGAAGGACGTGATCGTTCCGGAGCGCCTCGATGCGCACCGGCTGATCGAGGAGTTCATGATCCTGTCCAACGTCTGCGCGGCCGAGACGCTGGAGAAGGCCAACACGCTGCTGCTGTACCGCGTGCACGACGAGCCCAGTCTCGAAAAGATGGAATCGCTACGCGAATTCCTCGAAACCATCGGCATCGACCTGCCGAAGTCGGGCGCGCTCAAGCCGGAGCTGTTCAACCGCATCCTCACCCGTGTCCGGGGAACGCCAAACGAGATTCTCACCAATGAGGTTATCCTGCGCTCGCAGGCGCAGGCCGAGTATTCGCCTGAGAACTATGGGCATTTCGGCCTTGCATTGCGACGTTATGCCCATTTCACCTCGCCGATCCGCCGCTATGCCGACCTGATCGTTCATCGCGCCCTGATCCGGGCGCTCGACCTGGGAACCGATGGTCTGCCCGAGACGACGCTGGACCAGATGCGCGAGATCGGCGCCACTATTTCCGCAGCCGAACGGCGCGCCATGGCGGCGGAACGCGATACCGTGGACCGGCTTATCACCTTCCACCTCGCCGACAAGGTGGGAACGAGCTTCTCCGGCCGGATTGGCGGCGTCACCCGTTCCGGATTGTTCGTGCGGCTCGACGGAATCGGCGCGGATGGGTTCGTGCCAGCGGCAACGCTCGGGGCGGACTTCTTTCGATTTGACGAGAAAGCGCATGCGCTTGTCGGCAGCCGTACCGGAGAAACCTATCGCCTGGGTGATCCGGTCAAGGTACGGCTTGTCGAGGCGCAACCCGTGGCTGGCGCCCTGCGGTTCGAAATCCTGTCGCAGGGACGCTATACAACCCCGGCCCGGGGGCGTTCTTCCCCGGGCAAAGGCCGACACTTCGCGCGCGGCGCGCGGCAGGGCCGACGAGATCAGAGCGGATAGAACCATGGCGATTGAGTACCGGGTCGGAGCCAATTCTGGAGTTGACGAGGCGCGCGACTGGGCGAGCGGCCTGAGGCGCGGTCTTTCCTGCCGCTGCCCCCGGTGCGGCGAAGGCCGCATGTTTGGGCGCTTCCTGAAGGTGAAGCCCGCCTGCGAGACCTGCGGACTCGAACTGTCCGGCCACCGCGCCGACGACATGCCGCCCTATGTCGTGATGATGATTGTCGGACACATCCTCGTTCCCCTCGTCCTTCTGGCCGACAATGCCGAGGTGGATTGGCCGATGTGGCTGCACATGGCGCTCTGGCCGACGCTGACACTCGTCCTCTGCCTGGCTCTGCTTCAACCCGTCAAGGGAGCCTTGATCGGGTATCAGTGGGCGCTCAAGATGCACGGATTCGATCCGGAAGCCGCCACGCGCGATCCGGCGCTTCCAGCCCCCCTACCGGATGCCCCCGCCCGATGACCAATCCTCATGTCGAGACTATCGAACGCAAATACATGAAGGGGCAGCACAAGGCCGTGCGCCCGCGTGATGCCGCAACAATCATCCTGATCGACCGGCGCGGCAGGGAGCCGCGCGTGCTCATGGGCTTGCGGAACGAAGCCGCCAAGTTCATGCCCGGCGTCTTCGTCTTCCCCGGCGGCAGGGTCGAGATCGAGGATGGCCTCGTTCCCCATGCCGGAGCGCTATCCGCGCGCGATGTCGAGGCATTGCACAAGATGTCTGGCCGGCTTTCGGAGCGCCGGATCCGCGCCTTCGCTCTCGCCGCGATCCGCGAGACGTTCGAGGAAACCGGCCTGCGTATCGGCGTTCCTGGCGGCGCCGCGCTGGAGAGGCCGGGAGCCTGGCGCAAGGGAACCTGGGCAGAGTTCACCGAGACCGGACTCATGCCGACCATCGACGATCTGCATTTCCTCTCCCGCGCCATTACGCCTCCCGGGCGCAATCGCCGTTTCGACACACGGTTCTTCGTGCGCGACGTATCGGCACTCGCCGAACAGGTGGTGGACCGCACGACCCCGGACAGCGAACTCGTCGAGCTGAAGTGGGTGCCGTTCGCCGAGACCTCGGACCTGAAAACGGTCGAGATCACCAAGATCATGCTTGAGGAACTGCAAAGGCAGGCAGAGCAGGAGTTTGCACCCTCACTGCCCCGGCCGATGTACCGCGCGCTGAACGGAAAGTTCCAGCGTATTCAGCTCTGAAGGCACTATGAGCGAAACTGGCCGCGCCCTCATCGCAGCGATTGCGCTGGTCAGTCTGGCTGGCCTTGGCCTGAGCGCGATGATCCCGCTGCTGTCGCTCGAACTGGAACGAATGGGCGTTTCCAGCGCCATGAATGGCCTGAACGCCGCGGTCGGCGGCATCGCCAACATCCTGATTGCTCCGGTGACGCCGTTGCTTGCCGGCCGGATCGGCGTTCGGCGGATGATCGCCGGCCTGATCCTGATCGACGCGGCAGCGATCCTGCTGTTCCCGCTGCTTCCGGACTTCTGGGCCTGGTGCCTCATTCGTTTTGTCTTTGGTGCTGCGCTCGGCGCCATGTTCATCCTGTCGGAGTACTGGATCACCGCACTCGCGCCACCGGACCGCCGTGGGCTGGTGATGGGCATCTACGCCTCGTTCCTCGCGATCGGGTTCGCCGCCGGACCGGTGGTCCTGGCGCGCGCCGGCACCTCCGGCTGGGCGCCCTATCTCGTCACCAGCGCCCTGTTCCTCGCCGCGCTGGCGCCCTTGGCCTTGGCGCCAAAATCCCCG
>DAOMXN010000005.1:0-3343 GCA_035437025.1 Beijerinckiaceae bacterium
TCGCGCATCTGTGCTGCTTTGCCGACCTTGCCGAACTGGTCAGACAGGGCGAACACGACCGCCATGGCATCTACATGATGGTTCCCGGACTGCTGCGGCAGATGCGCACCGGAGCAATCGCCGGACTGGCCGCGCCACGCCCGCAGCTTGCCTGCATGGGGGCCAAGGATCCGTTGACCCCACCTTCCGCCATAGCGGTGGCAGTCGCCGATGTCCGGGCATCGTATGCTGCCCGCAATGCACTGGATCGGCTGACTATCACGATTGACGCGGAAGCTGGCCACTGTGAGACCCCTGAAATGCGGACGGCGGTGCTGGATTTCCTGACACGGCAGCTTTGAACAGGCGGGCAGGTTGACGCTCTTGACGCGCGCACCTATTAGCCAGAGTGCAATGAACGACGTCTCGATCCGTCGCAGGAATTCCTCTTTGCCCCCTTGGCGGGAGTGATTCCTTGGAAGGCACCAGTCTGCCGGGAATTCGTCTCCTCAGGTTTGGATGCTCGGGATCAGACGCGGCCATCGCCCTTGTGCTGCGGGTGCAGCGATGTCCCAGCGACCCATCCGATTGCGAGCCATGACTTTCGATCCCGCCCTTCGCGACGCAGCTTTCAGCGCCAACGCCTGGCCGTTTGAGGAGGCCCGCAAACTGGTCGCTCGCGTCGAGAAAACGGGACAAAAGCAGGTTCTGTTCGAAACCGGCTATGGGCCTTCGGGCCTGCCTCACATCGGCACCTTCGGGGAGGTGGCGCGCACGACCATGGTGCGCCGCGCATTCGAGTTGCTCACGGGCGGGACGATCAGCACGCGGCTGATCGCATTTTCCGACGACATGGATGGGCTGCGCAAGGTTCCCGACAACATCCCGAACAAGGACCTGATCGCCGCTCATCTCGGCAAGCCGCTCACGGAGGTGCCGGACCCATTCGGCACGCATGAGAGCTTTGGCGCGCACAACAATGCCCGCTTGCGCGCCTTTCTCGACGCCTTCGGCTTTGAATACGAGTTTCTGTCTGCCACGCAATGCTATGCCTCGGGCCGTTTCGACAGGACGCTGCTGTTCATGCTTCAGCGTGTCGAGGCGATCATGGAGATCATGCTGCCGAGCCTGCGCGAGGAGCGGGCTGCATCCTATTCGCCGTTCCTGCCGATCCACCCGGAGACTCGCGTGGTGATGCAGGTGGCGATTGAAAAAGTTGATGCACGGGCGGGCACCATCGCCTGGCGCGATCCGGACACCGGAAAGGCCTTCGAGACACCGGTCACCGGCGGTCACTGCAAACTGCAGTGGAAGCCCGACTGGGCCATGCGCTGGGTGGCGCTTGGCGTCGACTACGAGATGGCAGGCAAGGATCTCATCGACTCGGTGAAACTGTCGAGTGCGATCGCCCGCGCGCTGGATTCAACGCCGCCGGACGGCTTCAACTACGAGCTTTTCCTGGACGAGAAGGGCCAGAAGATCTCGAAATCGAAGGGCAATGGCCTCACCATCGACGAGTGGCTGACCTATGCCAGCCCGGAGAGTCTGTCGCTGTTCATGTATCAGAAGCCGCGCGAGGCGAAGAAGCTCTACTTCGATGTCATTCCGCGCTGCGTCGACGAGTATCTCTCTTTCCTTGACGCGTATCCGCGACAGGACGAAAAGAACCGTCTCGGCAATCCGGTCTGGCACATTCACAGCGGCGCTCCGCCTGCGCCGGAACGGATCTCAAACGAAGCGAACGGACGTGGCAGCGGCATTTCCTTCGCGCTTCTGCTCAATCTCGTCGCCGTGGCGAACGCTGAAACGAAGGATGTGCTCTGGGGGTTCCTGAAGCGCTATGCGCCGTCGGCGTCCCCCGCCACCCATCCACAATTGGATGCGCTGGTTGGCTACGCCATTCGCTACTACACGGATTTCGTGAAGCCGAAGAAAGTCTATCGCGCAGCCGACGCAGACGAGATCGCCGCGCTTGCCAGGCTTGCCGGTCGTCTGCGGGCGTTGCCGCCGGAGGCCACATCCGAAGCGATCCAGGAAGCCGTCTACGACGTTGCCAGGCCAATTCCGCGCTTCCAGGACATGAAGGCGAAGGGGGCCACGCCCGAGCGCCCGGGCGTATCGAACCTGTGGTTCAATACATTGTACCAAATCCTGCTCGGCGAGGAGCGCGGCCCGCGCTTCGGTTCGTTTGCCGCCATCTATGGGCTGAGCGAGACCGCGACCCTCATCGATCGCGCCCTTGCCGGCGAGTTGATCCGCGAGCATGAGGCCTTTGTGGCGAAACGTGCCGAGGGGTGAGGCACGTCGTCCCTCCCGGCTTTGCCCGCTACTGGCTCGCCCAGAATATCCGTGCCACGAAGACGATGTCGTCGCGGGGGAAGAACTGTGACGGGCCACTGGCTTCCGTTCGGGCAAGATCGATCCCATTGGTGGTTTCGCGCCTGACCTCGCCGAGCACCATGCCCCCGTCCTTCAACCGAAGCAGCACCCGGTCGCCGCGTCTGACCTGCGCATCGCAGGACGCCACCAACACGGTTCCCTCGCCATAGAGCGTCGAAGCGCTGGGGGAATCAATCTCGACCGCAAAGGACTTCCTTCCCTGAAACCCGGGCAGGGCGATCTCATCCCAGGTTCCGCCCGCTGGCTCGCCAAGTTCGGAGAAGGCGGCAGGGCTGGCGGCCTCCGACAGGCTGATGACCGGCATTCGCAACCCGGCCGCCGGATCCTGTACGGAAATTAGGGACACGAAGGTGTCGAGGCTCTCCTGCGTCGCCATCAGGATCTTGGCAACGGATTCCGTCGATGGCCAGCGCTGACGACCGTCGGGCGTCAGTCGCTTGGAACGGTTGAATGTCGTCGGATCGAGACCTGCCCGGCGCGCAAGACCGGACGCCGAAAGTCCATGGCGTGCGGCGAGCGCATCAATGGCGTGCCAGATCTGCTCATGCTTCAACATGGAATGCCTTATATCTCCAATCGCCTCGATCAACTGAGGTAAGTATGTCTGAACACTGCATGAAAGCAGCCCTGCATGGTGCGTTCAAAAAAGTTGTTTGCTCCAAATTCGAACACTTGGCAATGAGGGTGCCGAAGCGGGGAAAATCCTGATGCCACTCGTTTTCAAGATCGTTGACCGCCATGCCTGGCAGCGTGCGGAGGCCCTTGGGTCTTTTGATGGCGCGCCCGTTGATCTGCGGGATGGGTACATCCACCTGTCGGCGGCTCACCAGGTGCGCGAGACCGCAGCGAAACACTTTCGCGGACAGGACGATCTTCTGCTCGTCGCATACACAAGCGAGGTTCTCGGAAAGGATTTGAGATGGGAGGCCTCGCGCGGTGGCGACCTGTTCCCCCATCTCTATGG
>DAOMXN010000005.1:3443-7041 GCA_035437025.1 Beijerinckiaceae bacterium
AGGATTTGAGATGGGAGGCCTCGCGCGGTGGCGACCTGTTCCCCCATCTCTATGGATCACTGCCGACCGCGAAAGCGCTTTGGGCCAAGCCATTGCGGCTTGACGCGGACCGCGAGCATCTGTTTCCAGACCTGTCATGATCACTTCGCTGCTGTTTCGCGCTGCTCGTCCGGCCCTCTTCGTCCTCGACGCCGAGACGGCGCACCAGGCGTCGCTCACCGCATTGAAGTTCGCGCCGGTGCTGCCTTGCGCGCCGGACGATCCCCTCCTTGCAAGCGAGGCCCTTGGCCTGAGCTTTCCAAGCCCGGTTGGCCTGGCCGCAGGGTACGACAAGCACGCGGAGATACCAGACCGATTGCTCGCACTGGGCTTCGGTTTTGTTGAGGTAGGGGCGGTGACGCCGCGTCCCCAGCCAGGAAATCCGAAACCCCGCGCGTTTCGGCTGGCAGGCGATGAGGCGGTGATCAATCGCTATGGTTTCAACAGCGAGGGTCTTGAAGTCGTGGCAGCACGGCTCGAACACCGGAAGCGCCGCGGCATTGTCGGCGTCAATCTCGGCTCGAACAAGGATACGAGCGACCGGGCGGCGGACTATGAAATTCTCGTCGCGCGCCTGGCGCACTGCGCCGACTTCCTCACGGCGAATGTGTCTTCACCCAACACCCCGGGCCTGCGGTCCATGCAGAACCGGGCGCAGTTCGATGATCTGCTGGCTCGCGTCGTCGCGGGTCGTGATGCCGTTTGCGCCGGAGGCAGGCGCACGCCCGTGCTGGTCAAGATCGCCCCCGACCTGACGGATGCGGATCTCGACGATGTGACGGATGTAGCGCTCAAGCGGGGCATAGACGGCATGATCGTTTCCAACACGACGATCTCGCGTCCTGAAAGCTTGCGGGAGACGGCGCTTGCGAAGGAGACGGGTGGACTTTCGGGACGCCCGTTGTTTCGCCTGTCAACCCAGGTGCTGGCCAAGGTGGCGCTGCGCACCGAGGGACGTCTGCCGCTGATCGGCGTCGGCGGGGTCGATTCCGGCGAAGCAGCGCTGATGAAAATTCGAGCCGGCGCCACGTTGGTGCAGCTCTACACGGCGCTCGTCTACCATGGCCCGGGCCTGATCGACGACATCAAGCGCCACCTGGCGACAACGGTGCGCAAGGGTGGCCATACCTCCCTCGCGCCACTGATTGGCAGCGCGGCAAAGGAGATCGCGGCAGGAGCGTTCTGAGCCTCGTCTACTTGCGCGCCAGCAGCCGGATCAGCAGCCACAGCGGCACCACAAGCACGGCGCCGGCCGCAATGTAGCCACCCATGGTGTACAACGCCTCGATGCCGCTTCCGAAAATCTCATGCACCAGATAGCGCAGGTAGTGCAGGAAGCTCCACGGCGTGAAGCCGAAGGCGGCCAGGATCACCCCGACCAGCAGCGACAGCAGTACAAGCTTGATCAGGACCGAGACGGGCGATCCACCCAGGAACTGCTGCACGCGTGAATCCGACATTCGACTGCCTCCACCCATAGGGCATTCGACATCTGCTCTATCGCATGCCCGCTGAGTGGCAAGTGAACGCCGACGCGCGCCGCGCTCACCACCACTCTGATCATTCTTGCAGGATTTTTACCTTGAGCGGGTTGAAGGCGACGTAGACATCCTCGTTCTTTCGCCAGGGATCGGGGCGCACGTCCTCGACGAGGAAGACCTCGCCCACATCGGTCTCGACGGTATATTCCATGTGCTTGCCCAGATAGGCAACCTTGGCAACCTTGCCGCGCACATGCGGTTCGGCCGGTTTCTTGCAGTAGATGCGGGCGGCTGTGGGGCGCACGACCAGTGTCGCCTTCCCCGTTCGTCCATTCGAAGAGGGCAGGTCGAGCATCGCCTCGCCCACGCGGACCTTGGCAAAACCAGTCGTGACGGACACGACTTCCGCCTCGATCAGGTTCGAATCGCCGATGAAGTCGGCAACGAACAGGCTCGCCGGCTCCTCGTAAAGCTCATGCGGCGCGCCAACCTGCGCGATGCGCGCATTCGACATCACGATGACCTTGTCGGAAACCGCGAGCGCTTCCTCCTGATCATGCGTGACATAGGCGACGGTAAGGTTGAGCCTGAGCTGGAGATCCCTGATCTCCTCGCGCACCCGGCGGCGCAGCTTGGCGTCGAGATTGGAGAGCGGCTCGTCGAACAGCAGAACCTGCGGTTCCAGTACCAGCGCTCGGGCAAGGGCCACACGTTGCTGCTGACCGCCGGAGAGCTCGGACGGAAAGCGGTGTTCCATGCCGGCCAGACCGAGCATGGTGAGCTTGTCCATGGCCATCTCGCGCGCTCTTGCTTTCGTCGCGCCCTGCACGGAAGGTCCATAGGCCGCATTGTCCAGCACGCTCATATGCGGGAAGAGCGCATAGGACTGAAACACCATCGAGACGTCGCGATCGGCCGCGGACAGGTTGGTGACGTCCTTGTCTCCGATGATGATGCGACCGTCGCTCGCCGTCTCCAATCCGGCAATCATGCGCAGCGACGTGGTCTTGCCGCAGCCTGAGGGGCCAAGCAGGGTTACCAGCGTCGCTGGCGCTATGGTGAAGGAGACGTCATCCACAGCCACCACGCCGCCGTAGCGCTTGGTGACGTTGCGGAACTCGACCGATGCCGGCTGCTTGGCCATGGTTCTTGCTTTCTAAAAAATCAACCTGCCGGGATCGGCATGGTCGCAGGCCCGCCCCCCGTGCCGCGCCGTCCCAGCTTGCGCTCGCCCACGGCGAGGCCGATCAGCGTGATGACGATGCCCATGATCACAATCAGCGCCGAGGAATAGGCGATTGCGAGCCCGTGCTCGCCTGCGTCCACCCGGCCGACGATGTAGATCGTCGCCATGTTGTACTCGGCGGAAACCAGGAAAATCACCGCACTCACCGCGGTCATGGCGCGCACGAATGCATAGACCAGCGAGACGAGGATGGCAGGTCGGAGCAACGGCAGCATCACACGGCGCACAGTGGTCAGCGACCCCGCGCCCAGCGTCAGCGAGGCCTCGTCGAGGCTCTTGTCGATCTGGCTCATCGCCGCGACGCCGGCCCGCACGCCCACCGGCATATTGCGGAAGATGAAGCAGATGACGAGGATCATCGCCGTGCCCGTGATCTCGATCGGCGGCACATTGAAGGCGAGGATGTAGGAGACGCCAACCACGGTACCGGGAATGGCGAAGGACAGGAGCGTGCCGAACTCGAAGGCCCGCTGCCCGGCGAAGCGCTGGCGCGTCAGCAGGTAGGCCGTGAGCAATCCGATCGCGGCGGTAAAGGGCGCGGCGATGGCGGCGATCTTCATGGTCGCGAACAGCGAGTTCCAGGCGCTGCCGGAGAAAACGAGCCCGAACTGGCCCTGTTCGATCTTGAATGCGGTGATGTAGTGTTGCAGCGTCGGCGTGTAGTCGCGTCCGACGGTCTTCACGAAGCCGGCGACAAGGATAAGCGCATAGACGGCCACCGTGAACAGGCCCCACGGTATCGCCACGAGGTAAGCGCCCCATTCTACGCGCTTGGGCAGAGGCAGTTGCAGGCCGGAATCGCCCTTGCCCGTGATGGTTGTATAGACCTTCT
>DAOMXN010000005.1:7141-45814 GCA_035437025.1 Beijerinckiaceae bacterium
ATGGTTGTATAGACCTTCTTGCCCACCCAGAGCTGTTGGGCCGCAAAGCCGGTCAGCGTGAACACGAGGAGCACCAGCGACAGCACCGCGGCGCGGCCCTGATCCGTGGAGGCCCCCACCACGGCAAAGAAAATCTTCGTCGACAGCACCTCGAAATTGCCGCCCAGCACCAGAGGATTGCCGAAGTCGGCGAGGCTTTCGACGAAACCGAGCAGGAAGGAATTGGCGAGACCCGGCCGCATCAGTGGCCAGGTCAGCGTCAGGAAGATCGTCCAGGACTTGGCGCGAAGCGTCTGCGCCGCCTCCTCAAGCGTTGGCGAGATGCCCTGGATGACGCCGAGCATCACGAGATACGCCGGCGGCGTGAAGGCCAGTGTCTGGGCGATAAATACGCCCGGCAACCCGTAGATCCAGCGCGAGGGCGGAATGCCGAACCACTGAAAAAGCACGCTGGAAACTGCGCCGGAGCGCCCGAAGATCAGAATGAGCGCCAGGCCGATCACGAACGGCGGCGTGATGATCGGCAGGATCGCAAGCAGCTTGAGGCTGCCCTTGAGCGCGAAGCCGGTGCGCGCCGAAATCAGCGCGAAGGCAAGCCCGAGCAGGGTCGATGAGATGCCGACGAGCACGGCCAGAAACAGTGTGTTCCAGGCAACGCCGCAAGCAGTGCCGCCGCCCAGACACCCAAGCCCCCAGATGGACGAATCCGTCACCTTCTGCGCGAACAGGTGCGGCGCGAAATGCCCGGCGTTGTCTTCCACCGCCGAGGACAGGATTGTCAGCACAGGAAAGAACACGAACAGAGCGATCAGGGCCACGATCCAGCCGATGGACGCGACCACGAAAAGGTCGCCCCGGCACCAGCCGCGCCCGGCGAGCCCAACGCACGCGAGCATCAGGAAAGCGCTCAGGACCACAAGCGCGCCGGTGCCCATGCCGCTTTGCGACGGCCCCGCCCCGAAAAGGGTGGTGACCACATCAAGGTTCCAGCCTTTTAACCCGATCAGAAATCCCTGGCCCAGAACGACTACGAGTCCGAAGATGCCGCCGACGGTAAGACTGGTCGCAAGCGCCGCCTCGCGCCTGGAGCGCAGCAGAAGGCTGGCGAGCAGGCCAGCCAGCACCAGCACTGGCAGGATCAGCCAGAACCGCGAGGAAAGCGCCAGGGCGAGCGCTGAATGAGCGGGATTGACGATCTTGCCCAAGGTCCCCGCCCCCGGCGGCTCCAGGTACCACGGGCAGATCGCAACGCCGACTAGCGCCACGCAGCACCAGAACCACCCCCGTCGCATCATGATCGCCGCCCCACCCATCTCAGACACCGCTCAGCGCGGCAGGCTCTTAACCTCGGCATCCCACTTGCGCAGGAGCCGCGTGCGTTCGGCCGAAGAGCCATACTTCGCCGTATCGTAGGTGATGAGCTTCATGGTCGAGAAATCCGGAGCGTCGGCCGGGACCTTCACGTTCCTGTTGGATGGCATGGAATAGATCTTCAGGCGATTGTTGATCTCCTGCGCCTCGGTTCCCAGCGCGAAATCATAGAACCTGCGCGCGGCCTCCGGGTTTTTGCCACCCTTGATCAGGGAGACCGATCCGGTTTCGTATCCTGTGCCTTCGCAGGGCGCGACCGTCTTCAGTGGTGCACCCGCCAACTTCTGTGTGATCACGTCGTGCAGGAAGGAAATGCCGACACCGGTTTCGCCGAGCTTCAGTGCGTTCACCGGCGCGATGCCTGACTTGGTGTATTGGCTGACATTCCTGTGCAGGGCCTTCATGTACTCGAAGCCCTTGTCTTCGCCCATCACCTGCACGATCGTGGCAACAAAGGTGTAGGCCGTACCGGACGAATTCGGGTCGGCCATTTGAATCTCGTCCTTGAACTTCGGATCGAGCAGGTCTGCCCAGCACTTCGGTTCCGGGATGCCGCGCCTGGCCAGCACTTCCGTATTGATCCCGAGCCCCAAGGCGCCGAGATAGGTGCCGGCGGTGCGGTATTTCGACTGCTCCGCATGCCGCACGGCCCAAGGCTGCAATTCACCAAGTTTTTGCGACTTGTACTCTTCCGTCAGGCCTTCTTCTGCGGCCTGGAGATGCGCGTCGCCTGGTCCGCCCCACCAGATGTCGCCCCTGGGGTTGGAGGCTTCCGCTTTGATTGTCGCGTAGGTCTCGCCGGTGCTCTTGCGGATCATCAGCACTTTCGTGCCGGTCGCTTTCTCGAACATTGCCGCGCCTTCGCGGCACTGCTCCTCGAGAATGGAGCAGTAGAGAGTGACTTGGGCCTGGGCCATGGCTGTCGTCGCCAATGCCGCCAGAACAATAGCCGCCATGCCACCCGCGATAACGGGCTGTCTCATGATGTCCTCCCGGTCTTTGCAAAAACCGGCGACAGCCTTCTGCCGCCGGCTGTGAAACGTCGCGTCACTTCGGCGCGTTCTTCACTTCCTTGGCCCAGCGGTCGAGCAGTGCATTGCGGGTGGCGGAAGAGCCATACTTGTTGAAATCGTAGTTGATCAGCTTGGTCTGGCTAAGATCGACGCCGAATTTCGGCAGGGGCGTCGCCTTGTTGGATGGCGTCTGGAACTGCTTGTTCTCCGCGCCCAGCGCCTGCGGCGCGGCGGTCAGCGCCCAGTCATAGAACTTCTTGGCCGCATCCGGGTTGCGCGCGCCCTTGACCATGGACATCGAGCCGATCTCGTAGCCAGTACCTTCGCAGGGGGCGACAACCTTCACGTCCGGGTTTTCGCGCGCCATCGCGATCATGTCGTGCATGAAGGTGATGCCGATTGTCGTTTCGCCAAGGCTGGTCGCCTTGGCAGGCGCGGCACCGGACTTGGTATACTGATTGATGTTCTTGTGCAGAGCCTTGAGCCAGTCGAAGGCCTTGTCGTCGCCCTGGATCTGCACGATCGTCGCGAGCAGGGTGTAGGCCGTCCCGGATGAGAACGGGTCGGCGACCTGGACCTCGTCCTTGTATTCCGGCTTCACCAGATCGGCCCAGCACTTGGGTTCCGGCAGCTTCTTCGCCTTGAGCACTTTCTCATTGTAGCCGAAGCCGAGTGCGCCAGTATAGATGCCGATCGAACGACCTTTTGTCGCCTGGTGCTGGCGGATCGCCCAATCGTGCAGCTGGGCGTTCATCGGTGATGTGTACTCCTGAGACAGCCCTTCCTCAGCCGCTTGCATGTGCGGATCGCCGGTGCCGCCCCACCAGATGTCGCCGCGCGGGTTGGCGGATTCAGCCTTCAGCTGGGCATAGAACTCGCCAGAGCTCTTGCGTGTCATCGCCACCTTGATGCCGGTATCCTTCTCGAACATCGTCGAAACGGCTCGGCACCATTCCTCCTGAACGGCGCAATACAGCACCAGATTCCCCTGCGCGTGCGCTGGGGCGATGGCAAGCGAACCAAGGGCAAGTCCGGCGAGAGCGCCGGCGCGGACGTGTGTCTTGAACATTATCAACCTCCCGGGACAGGCACATCGTTGCAGCGTGCCGTTTGAAGCGATTTAGACCGCACGCCAACCCCAGCGTCAATGACTGTTGTGACAGTTTGATGATCCCGTTCCCCTTGCCAATTGTGCTCCGGCGTGGTGCCTGAGCGGATCGCCGTCGGACAAGGGAAGAGCTGCGATGAAGGTGCGTGTTACGTGGGCTGACAACATGATGTTCGTCGGCGAAACTGGTTCAGGCCATGCCCTGGTGATGGATGGCGCGCCCGAAGCCGGCGGCAAGAACCTCGGTGTGCGGCCCATGGAAATGCTCCTGTTGGGGCTTGGGGGCTGTACCGCATTCGACGTGGTGCTGATCCTCAAGCGTGGCCGAGAGCCGGTGAACGGCTGTCGGGTTGACGTCGAGGCGGAGCGTGCCGAGAGCGAACCGAAGATCTTCACGAAGATCCATATGATCTATCGGCTGAGCGGCAAGGGCCTGTCGCCGGTCAAGGTCGAGCGCGCTATCCAGTTGTCGAAGGAGAAGTATTGCTCGGCTTCTGCCATTCTCGGAGCGACCGCCGAGATCACGCATGAGTTCACGGTCTCGGACGAGCGGGAGCTGAACGGATGAGCGTTCCTTCCCAGGGGCTGGTTGCGCCCCATGTGCTCGCCGCGGTCCTGGCCGATCCCGGCGTATTTGTCCTCGATTGCCGGAGCGGGCCGGACGGGGCGGGACGTGCGGCGTTCGAACAGGGACACATTCCGGGTGCAGCACACACCGACTACGGCGCGGACGCTTGGCGGGTGAAAATCGGCGGCGCGCCCGGCATGATGCCGGAGCGAGCCGAAGTCGCCGGGAAGCTCGGGCGCCTGGGCCTTGAACCCTACCACAGGCTGGTGATCTGCCCGGCCGGGCTTTCCGCCAACGACCTTGCGGCTGCGGCCCGCATCGCCTGGAGCGCGAGGATGGCGGGCCATCGCGCCGTCGCCCTTCTGGATGGCGGCTTTGCCGGCTGGGTCGCAGCGGGGCTGCCAGTGGCCACCGGCGCTTCCTTGCCACGACCAGCGACAGACTACCCTCTCGCGCCCCCGACCGCCCAGCGCCGCAGCGCAGCCGAGGTTCTCGCCGCCGTGACCAAGGGCACCGCCACGCTGGTCGACGGGCGCGCCGAGAGCTATTATCGCGGCCGCGAGAAGGCTAGCGAGGCGCTTGCAGCCGGGCATATCCCGGGTGCGATCAACATCGACTATGTGATGGCCTACGACGCCTTGACCAACCGGTTGAAGTCGCCTGCGCAACTGGCGACCGTCTATGCCACCCTCCCGCCGGGCGCTGTGATCAGCTACTGCAATACGGGGCATACGGCAGCGCTTAACTGGTTCGTCCTTGCCGAGGTGCTCGGACGCGACGATGTCGCGCTCTATGATGGCTCCATGACCGATTGGACCCAGGACATGAGCCGGCCGGTTTCTATCTGACAGGCGTAAGGACAGCGACGAGGCCGGGAACATCTACGCCAGCGTCGCGCCGCGTCGACGTGATGTCGAGAACGGCAAGATGGTAGCCGGCTGCCTGTGTGGCCTGCCTCAGATAGGCTTCGGAGTGGGAAAAGCGCAGGTCGGCGCCGAGGCTGTAACCCTTGCCGTCTTGCCGCTGGGCCGTGAGGGCAAGCAGGCCATGATGTCCCAGTCGTGGCCGCGCGGTCTCCAGAAGCGGCGCAAGATCGCCGATATAGACGACAACATCCGCCGCTATGATCAAATCGTAGGTCTCGTGCGATGAGCCGAGCGCGGCGACCGCGTCGCTGTTGCGCAAGGATCGGTAGAGCCCGGTGTCCCCTGCTTTGGCGAGCATCCGTGACGAAAGATCGACACCGTCGATCGGGCCTGCGCGATCCTGCAGCGCCGCCGCCATCAGCCCCGTGCCGCAGCCCAGATCGAGTGTCATGCCGAATCGGTCCTGCCGACCAAGCCGGAAACAGGCTTTGTCCAGCGCGGTGCACAGAACCGAAGGTCCCCGATAGGCGAGCGTTCCCGTCAGGTGTTTGTCGAAGCGGTGGGCATAGGCGTCGAACAAGCCGGCGACATAGGCTTCAGGCAGGGCAAAGCCGTCCTGCATGCCATCGAGGCGGGCAAGGAGAAGGGACGCACCAAGCACATCGGCCGGCTCCAGTTCGAGGCAGCGCCGCAACGCCTCGCGTGCCACATCCGTCTGTCCGGCTTCCATCGCGGCGCGGCCATAGGCGAACCATCCCGTTGCCCAGCCCGGTGCGATGTCGACGGCCTGTCGAAACAGGTCCGCCGCTGCGGCATGCTCGCCTTCCTCCCGCAAGCCTTCACCCCACAGATACCGCCGGTCGGCGGCCAGGTGGCCGGAGGTGCGCAAGTCGTCGGTCATGCGCTGCGGTCCAGGATCAGCGGGCCGGGCGCTGCTCCTTCGATCACGGCGAGAACATGCTCCTGAGCCTTGGAAGCAGGGAACACAGCGGCCGCGAACGCGCCGGCGCAGAGGGAGCAGGCGATGCCCGCCAGCACGCCCGATGGCCCCTCGAGAACGCCGGTCCACACCGCCGCGCCAGCCAGAAGTGTGCTGGCAAGACCGCAGAGCGCGGCGCGCCAGTCCGCCCGGCGCCAGCGTGCCAGCACCACCAAAGGCAGTGGGCAGCATGCGGCAGCAAACAGTAGGAGCGAAACGAGGCGCGGATCAACCGTCGGGACATAGCCTGGACCATAGAGTGCTGCAGCAAGAACAAGAAGCGCCGCCATGCGCTGGACCGCGAGATCTCCCCCCGCCGTTGCCGGAGGAAGCACGAACCGCCTCAGGAGATCGTGGGTCAGCGACGCCGCAGCCGCATGGCAGGCGAGGGCAAGCCCGACGAGAAGCGCGAGGGGAGCAGCGAGCGCAAATGCTTCGCCGGCCGCCGAGGGAATCGCGAGAATCGTGGCGTACCAATGTCCACCCCGCTTATCGATCTGCACAGCTGACCTCGGCAGCCCTTCGCTGTGTCCGGCCCTGGCGCAGATGCGTTTCAGGTCGTCGGGTGTGGTCGGTTCGCTTCCGCAGATCCGCACGAGCCCACGGAACCGGTCAGTAAACACGATCGGGGGCATGGTCTGAACCGAAGCGCTTTCGATCATGGCGACCCGCTGCCGTTCGACCTCATGGGCGAAGACGCCCGCGAACGAAATGGCTATCACCGCCATTACCGCGAAACAGCCGACTTGCGTTGATGCTTTCTGGCTCCTGACTGTTCCGGACAGGTTCAGGACCGTAAACAGGCCAGCTGCCGCAAGGGCAAGCAGCGGCCAGTCGGCTCCAGCTGCGCTCCCCGATGTGAAGGCCGTTCCGGCGTGTTCGAGCCAGTGGGTCCTTGTCGATGAATCCGCGAACATCGCCGGTAGGATCGGCGATGCCCAGGCGCCAACGATCAGCGCAGATGAAAGCAATGCCGCCGCCGCGACGCCGGCCAGTCCGCCCGGAACGATCACGCTCGCGCACAGGGTCAGTACCGTCAGGCTTGCCCATTCCGGCTTCAGGTTCCCGGCCATCTGAACGCCCCGGAGCGTCGCGGGCGCCAGCCAGACCGCCAATCCGCCAAGCATGCAGAATGACAGGATGCCGGCGATCGCCGTGAGAAGGCGTGACCCAAATCGCGCCGCGATCGCATCGGCGAACGTATAGCCCCCCAGGCGACGTAGCGGACCGGCTGCGGTGGCCGAGAACAGGAGAACCCCGGCACAGGCCGCGGACACCATGGCGAGATCAAGAACGCCAGTTGCCGTGGCGCGCACGGCGCCGAGCGACATCATCGTTGTCACCATCAGCGCCAGGACCGCGGTCGCGGACAGATTGCGGCCAACGGCGAAAAAGGCGGAGGGTTTCATGCTGCGCGCCGCGAACCCTGCCGCGGTCAAGCCGCCAACTGCCAGCATCAGGGTCAGTTTCGCCACGAGTTCGGAGGGCGCGCCGAGCCGATCCGCTACCATGCTGCCGGAGACGAGCACGAAGACGACGGCGACCAAAAGGACTGAACCAGCGCTCCGAAAGTTCACGTCGGCATCCGCACGTTGGGAGGGTTGCGCTCGTGTTAGCTCATCGCGCATGGTTAGGCGAGACGTCTGAAAACTCTGTGCTCGGGCGTTGAAATCGCCTGTAGCCCAAA
Organism: Beijerinckiaceae bacterium; assembly: GCA_035437025.1. Taxonomy (GTDB): domain Bacteria; phylum Pseudomonadota; class Alphaproteobacteria; order Rhizobiales; family Beijerinckiaceae; genus JAIUNP01. Next base: position 14,734 of record DAOMXN010000005.1, read on the forward strand.
GGATTGCTTGCCAAACCGACTGGAAAGAGCGCACTTTGTGCCTTGACTGGTGGCAATTTGGGGAAGCAGATTTCGATGGCTGGTGGCGCGGAAGCAGTTTCTGTTATCATTGCTGATGATCATCCCTTGTTCCGGGGTGCGCTCCGGCTGGCCGTCGACGGCATGTTTTCCGCGCAGAAAATTGTAGAGGCAGCGAGTCTGGACGAGGTCCTGTCCGCGCTTCAGAAGACGCCGGACGTCGACCTGGTGCTGTTGGATCTGCGCATGCCCGGCATGAGCGGCTATTCGGGCCTCACCCATATCCGTTCGCAGTATCCCGGCGTTCCGGTGGTGATCGTTTCGGGCGCATCCGACCCGACGACTATCCGGCGCTGCCTTGACTTCGGCGCATCGGGCTTCATCCCGAAGACGACCGACATTGACAGCATGCGCAAAGCCATTCGTGCCGTGCTCAATGGCGGATCATGGACGCCTGCCGACTTCGATCCGGCTTCCCCCGTCGACAAGGAGACGACAGAACTCGTGCGCCGCCTCGGGAGTCTCACGCCGCAACAGATGCGCGTCCTGATGATGCTGTCCGAAGGGCTTCTGAACAAGCAGATCGCCTACGAGCTGTCGGTTTCCGAAGCAACCGTGAAAGCACATGTCTCGGCAATCCTGACCAAGCTCGGTGTCGAGAGCCGCACGCAAGCGGTGATCGCTGCCGCGAAGATCGGCGTTGGCGAAGGCAAGACGGCCGGAGAAAGCGGCGCCTGAAGCAGACTCAGATCAGTCCCGGATCGATCTTTGTCCGTCGCTCCAGCCAGGACGGGACGGAGAGTGCCTTCGCGTGCAGGAAGTCCGGGTTGTAGAGCTTCGAAGCATAGCGGGTGCCGGAATCGCAAAGCACGGTGACAATGGTGTGGCCCGGACCGAGGTGTTGCGCCAGGCGGATTGCTCCAGCAACGTTCACGCCGGACGAGCCGCCAAGACAGAGCCCTTCGTTCTCTAGCAGATCGAAGACGATTGGTATGGACTCCTCGTCCGGGATTTGGAAAGCCACGTCAACCGGGGCTTCACGCAGATTTGCCGTTATCCGTCCCTGGCCGATACCTTCGGTGATCGATGATCCCGATGCTTTGAGCTCACCGCTGGTGTAGTAGCTGTAGAGTGCGGCGCCGGGCGGGTCGGCCAGGCCGATGATGATCTTCGGGTTGAGGGCCTTGAGACCCATGCCGGTACCGGCCAGGGTGCCGCCGGTGCCAACGGCGCAGATGAACCCGTCCACCCTACCGTAGGTCTGCGCGAAGATTTCGGTAGCCGTGGTGGCGATATGGCCGCGCCGGTTGGCGGTGTTGTCGAACTGGTTCGCCCAGACAGCGCCGTTTGGCTCGGATGCGTTCAAGCGCTCGGCCAGCCTGCCCGATACCTTCACGTAGTTGTTCGGATTGGCATACGGCACGGCGGGGACCTCGACCAGCTCAGCTCCCGCAAACCGCAGCATGTCTTTCTTTTCCTGGCTTTGCGTCTCGGGAATGACGATCACGGTGCGATGACCCAGTGCGTTGCCGACAAGGGCAAGGCCGATGCCCGTGTTGCCTGCGGTTCCCTCGACGATGATGCCGCCCGGTCTCAGCGCCCCCGTCTGACGCGCATCCTGAACGATCGCCAGCGCCGCCCTGTCCTTGACCGAGCCGCCCGGATTCATGAACTCGGCCTTCCCGAGTATCTCGCAACCCGTGAGCTCCGAAGCACGGTTGAGGCGGATGAGCGGGGTGTGCCCTATGGCCTCGACAAGACCTTTGCGTACGGTCATGGAAGGCCTCAGGCGGCAGGAACGGCATATGCCGTGGTGGACTTGATCCGCTCCATGGCAAAGCGCGACGTGACGTTCTTCAGGGGGATCGTGGCGATCAGGCGCTTGTAGAAGCGATCATATGCAGCCATGTCGGAGACAACCACATGCAGGAGGTAGTCAACGTCCCCAGCCATGCGGTGCAGGGACATTACCTCGGGCATGGCGGAGACGACGGTTGCGAAATTCTCCAGCCACGGACCGGAGTGATCCCCGGTCTCGACTGACACGAAGACCGATAATCCCAGTCCGAGCGTCTCGGGCGAAACCAGGGCAACGCGCCCCCGGATGACCCCTTCGGCTTCCAGCCGCTGGATGCGCTTCCAGCACGGTGTCTGCGAGAGGCCGACCTTCTCCGAAATCTGCGCCATCGATAGGGAGCAGTCCTCCTGCAGGAGGGATAGAATCTTGCGATCGATCGCGTCCAGCCTGGCAATTTCAATCATGGAATATCCTTCCCAAACAGGCCGAAATCTCGCCCGAAGTCGCATCAAAGACACAAACTGAAATGGACTTGTAGAATGTCTTTCTAGCCGGTTCAAGATTTGCGCGGTCACTCGGGCACTAATGCGTTCTGCAAAAAATATGATGCGTTCGTCTTGAAGAACAAAAGGAATGGTTCTAGCCTCTGGAGGCTCCATCGGGGAATGATCGTTCATGCCAAACGAACGCCGCGCGTCAAATGCCCTGCATCCGGAAACCCGCCTCGTGCATGAGGGCGCGCTGCGGTCTCAGTTCGGCGAAACCTCGGAAGCCCTCTTCCTGACCCAGGGCCATGTCTACGAGTCCGCGGAGCAGTGCGAAGCGCGCTTTCTGGGGCAGGAGGAGGGGTTCATTTATGCCCGCTTCTCCAATCCGACAGTGCAGATGTTCGAGCGCCGGGTTGCTGCCCTGGAAGGCGCCGAGGCAGCACGCGCCACAGCCACCGGCATGGCAGCCGTTACGGCAGCGCTCATGGGAGTGGTGCGGGCGGGCGATCATGTGGTAGCGGCGCGCGCCCTGTTCGGGTCCTGTCGATATGTCGTGGAGGAGCACCTGCCGCGTTACGGCGTCGCCTCTACGCTGATCGATGGCCCCGATCTCGCCGCCTGGCGCCGGGCCGTTCAGCCGAATACCAAGCTGTTTTTCCTCGAAAGTCCCGCGAATCCGACTCTGGAAGTCATCGACATTGCCGCCGTTGCTGCACTGGCCAGGGAGGTTGGGGCGAAACTCGTCGTGGACAACGTCTTCGCCACGCCACTGTGGCAGAAGCCGCTGACACTGGGCGCGGACTGCGTTGTCTACTCCGCCACCAAGCATATCGATGGACAGGGCCGCTGCCTGGGCGGCGTTATCCTGGCATCCCGGCAGTTCATCGACGATCACGTTCATACGTTGCTTCGTCAGACCGGGCCGGCCATGTCTCCGTTCAACGCCTGGGTGCTTCTCAAGGCGCTGGAGACCCTGCCGCTGCGGATCCGCCGGCAGACGGAGACGGCGGGAATAATCGCCGACTGGCTCGCCGGGCAGCCGCAGGTCCGCGGGCTACGCTACCCCGGACGACAGGATCATCCGCAAAGAGAGCTGATCGCCAGGCAGATGCTGGGCCCCAGCACGCTGATCGCCTTCGACGTGGCGGGGGGAAAGGCCGCCGCTTTCGCGCTTCTTAACAGGCTGAGGCTGATCCGCATTTCCAACAACCTCGGCGATGCCAAGAGCCTGATCGTTCACCCCGCGACGACGACCCATCAGCGGTTTTCACCCGAACAGCGTGCCGAGATGGGCGTGAGCGATGGCATGGTCCGCCTGTCCATTGGTCTTGAACACCCCGATGATCTGATTGCTGACCTCGCTCAGGCGCTCTCGGCTTGAACCGCGGCCGCTCTTGGGCCAAGGTCGGTTGATGCCAAGGAGATGCCTGTCGTGACCGAAACTGTTCAAAAGACCGGACCACGGGTCGCCCTCTTCGTGACCTGCCTCGTGGACACCATGCGCCCGAGCGTCGGCTTTGCTGCTGCCAAGCTGCTGGAAGATGCAGGGTGCACAGTCGAGGTTCCGCGCCAGACGTGCTGCGGCCAGCCTGCTTTCAATTCGGGGGATCGTAATACGGCGCGTGCGTTGGCTGAGCAGATGATCGCCGCATTCGGAACCTGTGATTACATTGTGGCTCCTTCCGGTTCTTGCGCCGGCATGGTGCGTGCCCACTTCCCGGAACTTTTCGCCGGCGATCCGAACATGGCTCCGAAAGCCAACGCCTTCGCGGCCAAGACCCATGAACTGGTCTCGTTCCTGACCGATGTGCTCGGGGTCGAGGCGGTGGAGGCGCGCCACGAGGGGGCCGTGACTTACCATGACAGTTGCTCGGGTCTGCGCGAGATGGGCGTGAAAGGCCAACCGCGCAAGCTGCTCGCGACTGTGCAGGGCCTGACGCTGACGGAAATGGCCGAGAACGAAACCTGTTGTGGCTTCGGCGGCTCATTCGCCGTGAAGTATGGCGAATTGTCGGACGCCATCGTCTCCAAGAAGGCAGAAAACATCGAGGCATCGGGCGCGCCGATGCTGCTCGCGGGCGACCTCGGATGCCTCCTGAACATGGCGGGAAAGCTGCAGCGGCGTGGTTCGGCCGTTCAGGTCCGTCACATCGCGGAAGTGCTTGCCGGAACGACAGATGAACCGCCGATCGGGGTTCCCCGGTCGCCGCTAGGCGATACAGGTGGCGGCCGTGGCTGAACCGATGCGCGCCCCGGTCTCGGAAATCCGTCCGGATCGGCGCGGGTGGCGCCTGGCATTGCTCGCCGCACTTCTTCTCCTTGCTGGATCCGCCATGCTTTGGGCGCGCTATGGCAGCGCCGTCTTCGTGGAACTGCTTGCCGCCGCCTGGGTCGCCTGTTTCTGAGCCCTGCGCGAGGTACGTGCCAGCCCGTGCCGTGTCTTGTTCCAGCGATGGGGGGCCTTGAGGAGTTCGAAGAACGCACGCCACGCTGCAACGGAAACCAGGAGCTGATACAGCGGCAGCAGGGCAATCCAAGGGATCAGCCCGTGCAGGCGCCGTCGGTGCAGCCCGAGAAGAGCGGGCAACACGGTCGATAGCAGGCCGGCAACGCCAAGCACGATGGTCACCGCATCCGCGAAGCGGTCGAGCGGCCCTCCGGCTCCAAACGGTTCCTGCCGCATCAGACGCTGGGCAAGAAGGGCGTAGAAGATCGGCGCTCCCAATGCGCCGACGACAACGCCGGCGGACATCGAAACGGCGCTAAAGAAATTCACAGGTCCCATCGCGCGGATGGCCGTCAGCGGGGCGCGACTGTGAACCACCACGGTTTGCATCCACCCCTTGAGCCAGCGCGTGCGCTGGGCAAGCCAGGGGCGCACCGTGCTCGGCGCTTCCTCTGTTGTCGTCGAGGGCAGGTCGTCCACCAGCAGCCGATGCTGCGCCAGCCGAATGCCGAGATCGGCATCCTCCGTGACGTTCCAGGCGTCCCAGAGCCCGATCCGCCGCAAAGCTTCCACCCGGAAGTGATTCGAGGTGCCGCCAAGAGGTACCGGAAGTCCAAGTCTGGCGTTCCCGGCCTTCACCACGTCAAACAGCGCCGCATACTCGATGGTAAACAGGCGCGTCAGGACGGAGTCGAACGTGTTATCTATGGCGAGCCGCGCCTGCAGGCAGGCAACGCGCTTCGGCGCGGCACGAAAGGCGGCGGCGGCGGCGCGCAACTGATCGGGATCTGGTTCGTCCTCGGCGTCGTAGACGACAACATGCTCTCCCGTGACAAAGGGCATGGCGGCGTTGAGCGCGCGCGGTTTGGTGTGCGGCGCTCCGGCCGGCGCGACGAGAACGGAAAAGGAAGCTGGCAGCAACAGCCGTTCGAGACGGGAGCGGACTTCAAGATCATGCTCTTCGATCACCAGCAGGACTTGCAGTTTCTCGCGCGGATAGTCGATCAGATTGAGCGCGGCGATCAGCTTTTCCACGACTTCCGCCTCGCGATACAGCGGCACAAGGATGCTGTAGCGCGGCAAGCGCGTATCGTTTGTCTCAATCACGCGGGTGGCGAGGGGAGCGCCTTCAACGCAAGCCGAGAGCATGACGAGGCTTGCACCGAGGAACAACAGGCCGAGCACCAGGGGCAGCAGCGTCAGCATCTCCTGCGGCCACAAGGCAGCGCAGAGGGCAGACAGGACCGCACAGAACCCCAGCACACGCTTCTGGCGCATCACGGCCCCTGATCGGGCCGAGAGTGCCCCGGGAACGCTTTCCGCAGCATCCAGGGCGATGCGCTCGGAAAAATGCCGGATCAGAATGCTCCGATAGGCATCACCGGTTGCCAAGGCCACCTGGCCATGTCGCAAACGGGGGGTGGTTTCAAGCAGGACGCGCAGCAGCGGACCGGCGCAGGAGACCAGCAGGACATCGCGACCGTCCACCAGACGCGCCCGGCACCACCCTTGCCGCAAGGCATCTTCGAGGCGCACGCGCGGGTCGGGTTGGGCCTGCTCGATGACCGGCGCATCGATCCATCTGCCGAGCCGTTGCAAGTACGTTTCCTCGTCGAGCGCTCCCGAGGCCACAAGGGCTTCCCACCCGGCCACGCCAAGTCCGAGCGCCCTTTGAGAGGCCCTGTACAGCGTCGGAAAGTCGAACCCTTGCAGAAACAGGAAAGACAGATCAGCCGGCAGGGCCGAGGGCGCGACGACGTCCCGGCGCCGATCTCTTGAGGATCTTGCTGTCCAAAACACCCCTTGCACTGGCCGTGTTTCGCGGCCAGAGTCGGCATTCACGCCCAACTGCATGCCCTAAGCCCCAGTCTTCCTGACGCTTTGGTTGCCCCCAGGAACCAGATAACGACATGTCAGTGTTTCTGTCGAGACTGCTTGTTCCGGTCCTTGCTTTCTTCTGTGGTTTTCTTGGCGATGAGCGCCCCGCCCAGGCCGAGGAGAAAGTCTTCATTCCCGGATACTGGGATCTGCGGCGGCGCGCGGAAAAGCCGGATGTCTCGCGCATCCGTCAGATTCGCTTCCTGACGGAAAGCGACTATCCGCCGTTCCACTTCATTGGTCCGAACGGAATGCTGACCGGTTTTGAGGTCGATCTCGCGCGCGCGTCCTGCGAGGTGCTGGGCGTGACCTGCACCATACAGCCCCATCGCTGGGACAGGTTGCTGGACGCGCTGCGCGGGAACGTGGGCGATGCGGTGATCGCGATGGTTGCGATCACGCCGGAGAACCGCCGCCAGTTCCTGCTGACGTCGGCCTACCATAGAACGCCGGCGCGGTTTGTCGTGTCCAGGACCGCGCCCGGAGGCGCCCTGGGAGCAGATGCGTTGAAGGGAAAGCGCGTGGCGGTTGTGGTTGGCTCAACCCATGAAGCCTACTTGCGCGCCCACTTTCCGACGGCGGTCGTTGTGGCGGAACCGAACATCGCCTCGGTGCTGACGTCCGTGCAGTATGGCGGCGTTGCGGCGGCTTTTGTCGACGGCGTCAGCGCGGCGTTCTGGCTCAATGGCGAGGCGTCGGGCAATTGTTGCCGGTTCGCCGGCGGAGCCTTTACGGAAAGCCGCTACTTCGGAGAGGGCGCCGGGATCGTTGTCCGCCGGGACTCCCAGCATATCCAGCAGGCGCTCGACTGGGCATTGCAAAGGCTGGCATCCGACGGAACCTATGCCACCCTTTATCTGAAGTACTTTCCTGTTGGTATCTACTGACTGGCAGGCCTTGGTCGCTCCGGCGACGGCTTCGTCGCGCGGTCGTGGAATCCCTTCGCCCCACTTGCAATTCGGCATCGATAGTTTATATATGAACTGTTCAATTCGCGATCGGCATCCCCGGTCGCTGCGGGAGTCCGACTGCGGACCCGCCATCTGAAGGGAGACCCGAATGCCCGTCTACAAGGCCCCGGTCGACGACGTTTCGTTCCTGCTCAACGACGTGTTTCATATAGAGCGCTACGGAAATCTGCCGGGATTTTCCGATCTTTCGCCGGAAGTTCTTGAGGCGATCGTGTCGGAAGCGGCCAAGCTGTGCGAAGAGCAGTTGCAGCCGCTGAACCGGGTCGGCGATCAGCAGGGCTGCAAGCGCCATGATGATGGGTCCGTGACGACGCCGAAAGGCTTCAAGGAGGCGTTCCGCGCCTACTCGGATGGCGGATGGCTGGGCATTTCCGCGCCGGAGCAATTCGGCGGCCAGGGCCTGCCCTATACCGTCGGCGCGATCATGAACGAGTTCTCTTCGGCCGCGAACATGGCGTTCTCCATGTATCCCGGCCTGACGCTGGGCGCGATGGCCGCCATTGCCCAGCATGGCAGCGAGGAGCAGAAGGCCCTGTTCCTGCCCCGGATGGTCGAGGGCAAATGGTCGGGCACTATGAATCTGACCGAACCGCATTGCGGCACGGACCTTGGCCTGCTGCGCACGAAGGCCGTGCCAAACGGCGACGGGTCCTATGCCATCACGGGGACCAAGATATTCATCTCGGCCGGCGAGCAGGACATCACGGAGAACATCATTCACCTCGTGCTGGCGCGCATCGAGGGCGCGCCGGCAGGCGTTAAGGGCATCTCGCTGTTCATCGTGCCGAAAATGAACGTCAATCCGGACGGTTCTCTAGCCGGCCGCAACGCGGTCGTCTGCGGCTCGATCGAACACAAGATGGGCATCCACGGCAATTCGACCTGCGTGATGAACTACGACGGGGCGAAGGGTTTCCTGATCGGCCAGGAAAACAAGGGTCTTGCCGCCATGTTCGTGATGATGAACGAGGCCCGCCTGGGTGTCGGCATCCAGGGTCTGGCCCAGTCCGAAGCTGCCTATCAGAACGCGGTGGCTTATGCGAAGGACCGCCTGCAGGGTCGTGCCCTGACCGGTCCCAAGGAGCCGGCCAAGGCCGCTGACCCGATCATCGTGCATCCCGATGTGCGCCGCACGCTGCTGACCATCCGCGCCTTCAACGAGGCGGCCCGCGCCTTCGTGCTGTGGACATCGCTGAAGAGCGACGTCGCCCACCGATCGGGCGACGCCAAGGAGCAGCAGGCCGCCGACGACATGCTTGGCCTGATGACGCCGGTGCTGAAGGGCTTCCTCACAGACGTTGGTTTTGACAACGCCGTGCGTGCCCAGCAGATGTTCGGCGGACACGGCTACATCGAGGAATGGGGCATGTCGCAATTCGTGCGCGATGCCCGCATCGCCATGATCTACGAAGGCGCCAACGGCATTCAGGCTCTCGATCTCGTCGGCCGCAAGCTTGGTCGCGACGGCGGGCGCGGCATCATGACCTTCTTCGGTGAGGTCGGCCAGTTCCTCAAGGACAATTCCGCCGATGAGGGGATGAAGCCGTTTGTCGGCCCACTGCAGACCTCTCTCGGACACCTCCAGCAGGCGACGATGTGGTTCATGCAGAACGCCATGGCCAAGCCGGACAATGCCGGTGCCGGCTCCACCGACTACATGCACCTGATGGGCTTCGTGGTCCTAGGATATATGTGGGCTCTGCAAGCCAAGGTGGCGCAGGAGAAGCTGAAAGGCGGGGCGAATGATCGCATGCAGGCCAAGCTCGCGGTCGGCCGGTTCTACATGGAGCGGATGCTGCCGGAGACCGGCATGCGGCTCGCTCGGGTGACCGTTGGTGCCGATTCAGTGATGGCGCTGCCGGCAGAGGCGTTTTGACGAGCCGCGCCGCCATGGCGCGCAAGACGATGCCCCTCCCGGTGCGGTTCAACGCCGCGCTGTCGGAGGCGGCATATGCGCAGTTGCGGGCGCTCAATGCCCGCACTGGGCTTTCCAACAATTATCTGCTCACGATCCTACTGGAACGGCTTGACGCCATCGCCGATCCGGATCGACTTCAGACGGAATTCGACGCTTTCATTTCGGAATATGGCGCGCCCGCATCCGGTGTGCGCATGAGCAAGGGATCAGGAGGCCCCAATGGCTGACGCGTTCATCTATGATCACGTGCGTACCCCGCGCGGCAAGGGCAAGGCAGACGGCAGCCTGCATGAAGTGACTGCGGTCAACCTCTCGATCCAGACGCTGAAGGCGGTGCGCGAGCGCAACAGCCTCGACACGGCGCTGGTCGAGGATGTGGTCCTTGGCTGTGTCGATCCGGTCGGCGAGCAGTCGGCGGTCATTGCCCGTTCCGCGGTGATCGGCGCAGGGTATGGCAAGCAGACTCCGGGCGTGCAGATCAACCGGTTCTGCGCGTCCGGCCTCGATGCCGTTGCGCTGGCGGCGGCACAGGTGATGGCCGGGCAGAAGGACCTCGCTATCGGCGGCGGCGTGGAATCCATGAGCCGCGTCGGGATGGGCGCTTCCGGCATGCTGCCGGCGGCTGATCCCTCCATCGCCATCCCGTCCTACTTCTCGCCGCAGGGCGTGGCGGCGGATATGATCGCCACGAAATTCGGCTTTTCGCGCGACGATCTCGACGCTTTTGCTGTCGAAAGCCACAAGCGGGCTGCCGGGGCCTGGGCCGACGGTCGGTTCGCGAAGTCGGTCGTGCCGGTGAAGGATATCAACGGCCTGACCATTCTCGACCGTGACGAGACGGTGCGCCCGGACGCCAACATGCAGTCGCTCGGGGCCCTGAAGCCGGCTTTCGCCATGTTGGGCGAACAGGCAGGCTTTGATGCGGTACTGATCCAGGCGCACCCCGACGTGGAGAGCATCAACCACGTGCATCACGCCGGCAATTCGTCCGGCATCGTTGATGGCGCTTCCGCCGTGCTGCTCGGCTCGAAGGCTGGCGGCAAGAAAGCCGGACTCAAGCCACGCGCGCGCATCCGGGGCTTCGCCTCGGTCGGATCCGACCTGGCGTTGATCCTCACCGGTCCCGTCGATGTCACCGAACTGCTGTTGAAGAAGACGAAGATGACCTTGAAGGACATCGATCTGTTCGAAATCAACGAGGCCTTCGCCTGCGTGCCGTTGCACTACATGCTTTCGCTGGACCTCGATCCGGCCAAGGTCAACGTCAACGGCGGTGCCATCGCCATGGGGCACCCGCTCGGCGCGACGGGCGGCATGATCCTGGGTACGGTGATCGACGAACTTGAGCGGCAGGACAAGGCGGTGGGTTTGGTTACCCTCTGTGTCGCCCACGGCATGGGCACTGCCATGATCGTCGAGCGCGTGTAATCGAAACCGGACGGAGAACAGCCATGAAACTCACCAATTTCCGTTTCGAGACCGACGCCGACGGCATTGCGACGCTGTTCTGGGACCAGGCAGATCGCTCGATGAACGTCATCACCATCGAGTGGATGCAGGAGTTGAACAAGGCGATAGACCACATCGCCGCGACGCCCGAGATCAAAGGCTGCGTCGTCGCGTCTGGCAAGCCAGACTCCTTCTCCGGTGGCGCCGATCTGACCATGTTGCAGGCGACCGGCCTGCAATACGCCAAGATGGCGAAGGCCGAGGGCGAAGAAAAGGCGATGGCCTTCTTTTTCGAGCAGACGTCGGCCCTCTCCCGACTTTTCCGCAAGCTTGAGACCTGCGGCAAGCCGTTCGCGGCTGCGATCCACGGCGTCTGCATGGGGGGGGCGTTCGAATTGGCCCTGTCCTGCCATCACCGCGTCGCCTCCGACAGTGATCGGACCCGCCTGGGCCTGCCGGAGATCAAGGTTGGCCTGTTCCCCGGCGCGGGCGGCACCCAGCGCGTGCCGCGCCTGATGCAGACTGGCGATGCCCTGCAAATGCTGTTCAAGGGCGACCAGATTCGTCCCGCCGCCGCGCGCGGCATGGGGCTGATCCACCAGGTGGTCCCGCAGGACAGGATCATCGAGACTGCCAAGGCCTGGATCAAGGCAGGCGGCTCCGCCAAGCAGCCCTGGGACACGGAGGGCTACAAGCTCCCGTCCAACAAGGTGCACTCGCCGCAAGGCATGATGATCTGGCCGCCGGCCTCTGCGATCTACCGCAAGGAAACGGCCGACAACTACCCGGCTGCCCGCGCCATCCTGCAGGCGGTCTATGAAGGCCTGCAACTGCCGATGGACCTCGCGCTGCGCGTCGAGAGTCGCTACTTCGCGAAGATCCTGCGGTCGCCGGAAGCGGCGGCGATGATCCGCAGCCTGTTCCTTTCGAAGGGCGAACTTGAGAAAGGTGCGCGCCGCCCGGCGGGTATTCCAGCCACGAAACTGATGACCATCGGCGTTGTCGGCGCCGGCTTCATGGGCGCGGGCATCGCCTATGTCACGGCGCTGGCCGGCATGAATGTCGTGCTGGTGGACCGCGACCAGGAGGCCGCCGACAAGGGCAAGGCCTTCTCTCACAAGATCTTGTCCGACCAGATCATGAAGGGGCGTGCCAAGTCCGCGGATCGTGACGCCCTGCTCGGCCGTATCAACGCGACCGCTGACTATGCCGCGTTGAAGGCGTGCGATCTGATCGTCGAAGCGGTTTTCGAGGACCGCGCGGTCAAGGCCGAAGTGATCAAGAAGATCGAGGCGGTGATCGGCAAGGAGGTGATCTTTGCCTCCAATACCTCGACCCTTCCGATCACCTCACTGGCGGAGAATTCGGCGAGGCCGGATCAGTTCATCGGCATTCATTTCTTCTCGCCCGTGGACAAGATGCTGCTGGTCGAGATCATCCTGGGCAAGAAGACCGGTGACCGTGCCCTGGCGACGGCGCTCGACTACGTCCGCGCCATCAAGAAGACGCCGATTGTCGTCAATGACACCCGGGGCTTCTTCGCCAACCGCTGCGTGCTGAATTACGTGCGCGAAGGTCAGCTGATGTTCATGGAAGGTGTACCGGCCACGATGGTTGAAACCGTCGCCAAGATGGCGGGCATGCCCGTTGGGCCCCTGTCGCTGATGGATGAAGTCGCGCTCGATCTGGGCTGGAAGATTCTCCAGGCGACCAAGAAGGATCTGGGAGCCAAGGCCATCGATCCCGTGCAGGAGGCGCTGCTTGAGGAAATGGTGGTCAAGCGGGGGCGCTTCGGCCGCAAGAACCGCATGGGCTTCTATGACTATCCCGAGAAGGGACCCAAGAAGCTCTGGCCGGGCCTCGCTGACGTGCAAAAGAAGAAGTTGGCGCCGGCAACCATCGATATCGCCGAACTCAAGCAGCGGATGCTCGTGGTACAGGCTCTGGAAGCGGCGCGGACTGTCGAAGAGGGTGTCATCACGGACGTGCGCGAAGCGGATGTTGGCTCGATCCTGGGGTTTGGCTTTGCGCCTTACACCGGCGGCACGCTGTCCTACATCGACGGAATGGGCACGAAGGCCTTCGTGGCGCTGTGCGACAAGCTGGCCCGCAAGCATGGCGCACGCTTCAAGCCGAACAAACTGCTGAGAGACATGGCCGAGAAAGGCGAGACGTTCTACGGCCGGTTCGCCCCGGTGCGAAAGCAGGCGGCGTGACCGTCAGGAGTGCTCCGACGCCATGAATCTCTGGCTTCGCATGCTCTGGTTGGCGTTGACGGCGCGGTTTCGGCCGCGTTTCGATACGCCTCTCGGTCTATCGCGCCTGACGCTGCGGGTCTGGCCCTTCGACGTGGACGTCAACCGCCACCTCAACAACGGGCGCTATCTCACCATCGCCGATCTGGGGCGGGCGGATCTGTTTCATCGATCCGGCGTATGGCGGCAGGCGCGCGCTATGGGCCTCTTCTCCACAATGCTGGGCGTTGCCATCCGCTTCCAGAAAGAGATCAAGCCGCTGCGGACCTTCGACCTTGAATCGCGCTGGGTCTACTGGAACGAGCGGGTCGCGGTGATGGAGCACCTGTTCCTGATCGGGGCAGGAGAGGGCCGGCGTGTTGCTGCCCGCGAGTTCGCGTCGTGCGGCTTCTACGACATGAAGGTGCGCAGGTTTGTCGATCCGGGTGATCTGTTCCGCAAGGCTGGAGCGCAAGGCGGTTCGCCGCCGGCGAGCGAGGAGATCCTGGCTTTCCTGAAGGCGCAGGAAACCCTGAAGCAGGTGTGATTCAATTCTGGGGAGAACTACTTCCCCAGGAGCCGCGCGAGCTTCTTCAGCCTGTTTTCTTCGCTCTCAGTGGCATCGAACGTGCCCCAGAGCTGTGCCTTGCCGTCGAACAGATAGATCGTGGCGGTGTGGTCCATCGTGTAGCCCGACGGGGTCGGTACCTTGCGATAGAAGGCACGGTGGGCGCGCGCGACGGCGGCGATCTCTTCCGCCGTGCCGCTCATGCCGATGATGCGATTGTCGAAGGCCGAGATGTAGCTCGACAACAGCTCCGGTGTGTCACGCTCCGGGTCGACGGTGACAAAAAACACCCGGAAGTCCTTTGCCATCGGTCCGGACTTGCGCAGGATCTCGGACAGTTCCCACATGGCGGTGGGGCAGATGTCCGGACAATGGGTGAAGCCGAAGAAAACGCCGTAAGGCCTGCCGCGCATCACCTCTGCGGTGTTGAGGCGCTTGCCGTCCATGGCTGTCAGCGTGAAGGGGCCGCCAATGGCAACGCCCGCCGGCTTTTCCGACGACAGCGTGACATACAGCATGACCGCCGAAAGTGCGGCGATCAGTCCCCAGGCAACAACGCGGACGATTCGTAGGGGATTGAGCGGGTCGGGCATGGGTCACCTCGGGTTCGAGGTCAGGCCCGGTCGAGCGCGACCGGGCCTGATCCTTCGTGTCAGTGCGCGTGGCCGCCGCTTGTGGAGCCGATCGGCCGGACGATGTATTCGACGGGGATTTTACCGGCCTTTTCGAACACCAGTTCGCCCTTCAGCTTCTCGCCCTCCTTCAACTGCCGTTTGAGGTCGATGAACATGACATGGTAGCCACCGGGCTTCAGTTCCGCCTTTCCGCCGGCTGGCACCTCCAGGCCCTTGGGGAGGGCGCGCATTTTCATCACGCCGCCCTCCATGGCCATCTCATGCACTTCGAAGACATTCGCAACTTCGAAGGAGCCGCCGATGAGGCGGTCCGCGGTCCCAGTCTTGTTCTCGATGGTCATGAACCCCCCGGCGACCTTGGCACCCGGCGGTGTGGCACGTGTCCAGGGCAGATGGAGAATCAGACCGGACGCCGTTGGCGCCGCGTGGTGCTGGTGCTGCGCTTGGGTCTGGGTGCCGTGACTACCGTGACCGCCAGCCTGCGCGACCTGCTTCGCTTTGATGCGGACAGCGGGCGCAGGGCTCTTCAGGGAGTGCGGATCAACGCCAGGCGCGGCGACTTCCGACCAACGATGTTCGCCCTTCTCGCACAATTGTGTGACCGGGAAGTGCAGCGGACCCGTGGGAACAGCGCCCGAAATCCGGCTTGAAAACACGAATTCGTCGTATTCTGAATCCTTCAGCTGCCCATCGGACCACACGATTTCCTTTACGCCTTCCGACATGGGGCGGCCGAAGTAGTCATAGGTGCGGGCATAGGCGCCGGTGGTCGTCTTGAGCTTCCAGCCCGACTTCGGCATCGGCTTGACGCCAATGACGCCCTCCGGAACGGAGATGATGACGGTATGCGTGGGGGAGCCTTCGCATCCGTGCCCGATCTTGACGACGCCCTTGAAGGAACTGTCCTGTGTCGCTTCGGCGATGTCGAACGTTGCGTGGGCATGGGCTGTCGCTGTCAGGCAAAGCGCAGCAACGCTGATGGCGGCCATGCGGCCGATGGTCGTGAACATGGTTTTCCTCGATGTCTGAACTGGTTTCCAAAGCATGCGGAACTCAGATCAGGGCAGGAGGTCCCCGCGCGTCGAAAAGCTGGACTTCAAAGACGACGACAGCAGCCTCGGATGATGGATCGGGTGCCGCCCGTGTCGCGAAACGCTTCGTTTCCGGAGGCCGCTCGCCACCGCAATCGGAGGCTGCAAAGGCGCACAGCACGCAGTGCTGGTGCATGGCCGGTGACTTGCCGGGCACCTCCGGGTTGGTGTCATCGGAAAGGCAGAGAACACCCGAAAACCCAGCTCTGGCGCCAGGATGCGCGCCTTGCAGACGTGCTGCGGCCACCGCGGCAATGAACACCACGGATGACAGGGCCAGCGCGATGATCTCGCGCGTGAGCGAACGCCGTCGAGGCCTGAACATCCGTCTTCTTAAGCGCGCTGCATGCCGCAAGGCAAGCCGGACTACTCCGCCGCGACCTCTTGTGCCGGCCGATAGGTGACGAGGATGGCCCGAAGCGCTGCAGGCTTCAGCGGCTTGTTGAGCACCTGCATCCCCATCTCGGCGGCGCGATCCCGAACCTCGGTCGAGCGGTCTGCGGTTATCAGAACCGCCGGGAGATCGATCCGCGCATGCTTGCGGAGGCGGCGCACCAGATCGAGGCCGTCACTGTTGTCGAGGTGGTAATCCGCGAGGATGACGTCCGGATTGCCTGCCAGGCGCAAGGTCCGCTTGGCATCGTCGAAAGATGCGGCCGTCGCCACGACGCACCCCCAGCCCTCAAGGAGCGTGCGTAGCCCGTCGAGGATGGTAGGATCGTTGTCGATCGCCAGCACATGCAAGCCCGCAAGCGGTTGTTGTGAGGCATTCGTGACCTCCGGCGGAACAAAGGTCACCGGTTCGGCGCTCGCGATGGGCGCCTCTAGTGAAAAGGTCGATCCCTTTCCCGCTGTCGAGGTAACGGCAATGCGATGATTGAGTACACGGGCGATGCGCTCTACGATCGACAGGCCAAGTCCGAGACCGCGCGCGACCCGGGCTCCCTGGTCGAGTCGCTGGAATTCCTTGAAAATGATGCGCTGCTTCGATGCCGGGATACCGATGCCAGTGTCGCGGACCTCAATGCGCACCATGCCCTTCCGCCGCCGGCAGCCAACCAGAACGCGGCCCTTCTCGGTGTACTTGATGGCGTTGGAGATAAGGTTTTGCAGCGCGCGGCGCATCAGGCGGCGATCGGAGCGAATGGAGGCGCCCGACGGTACAAAGGTCAGTTCCAGCCCCTTGGCTCGGACGGCTGGATCGAATTCAACGGCGAGCTGGGCAAACAAGTCGTCGATCCGGAAGACGCTCCACTCCGGCCTCAGCTTCCCGGTGTCGAGCCGCGAGATCTCCAGAAGTGCGCCAAGGATTTCCTCGACGGCGTCCAGTGAAGCCCCGACGTTCTGGGCAAGTTGGGCGTGCGGGGTGGCGTCGGTACGCTCAACCAAGGAGGTCGCGTAGAGGCGGGCGGCATTGAGCGGCTGCAGGATGTCATGACTGGCGGCTGCCAGAAACCGGGTCTTGGAGAGGTTTGCGTCATCCGCCTCGGCCTTGGCCCTGGCCAGTTCTTCATTGACGCGGACCAATTCGTCAGTGCGCTCAAGGACACGCCGTTCCAGCGATTCGTTTGCCTGTGACAGCGCTTCCTCGGCCTCGACCGCTTCGGTGATGTCCGTATAGGTCGTGACAATGCCGCCGTCCGGGAGATGGTTGGATCGGATCTCGAGCACCTTGCCCAGAGGGTGCAAGCGCAGACGCACCGGCTCGGTATTGTGCACGAAGCTCTCTAGGCGCGATGCAATGAAGTCCGGTGAACTGGAGGGCCCGTAGATGCCGCGACGTGCATTGTACCCAATGATGTCGTCCAGCCCCACGCCGAAACGCACCAGTTCGTGCGGCAACTCGAACAGGTCCTGGAAGGCACGGTTCCAACAGACCAGGCGCAGGTCGCTGTCGAACACGGTGACGCCTTGCTTGGCATGGTCGAGGGCGTGCTGAAGCAGGGTCCGACTGTACTGGATCGCAGCAGAAGCGTCGTCCAGCAGCTTGAGCGCGGCTTCGGTCGAAACGTTGCGGCGCTTCAGCATGAGCGACAGGACGAGGCGGGAAGAAGCTGCCCCGATCACCGAAGCAAGCAGGTGCTCGGCAAAGCGGATCGTATGGGCGTCGGCCTCGCCGTTGACGTTTTCCGGTTGACCATGCCGCGTCAGAAATTCGGTAAACTCGCGGGCGGTACGTTCGTCTCCGAGGTAGCGGGCCACGGTCTGGCGCAGTTCGGCGACCGTTACCGCGCTGCGCCACAGGCGGAAGCTCGGCCCGGACAATCCGGTGTCGACGCCGATGAAGACATTGGCTTGAAGGCGCTCAATCGGCGTCGCGTGCCGCGTCAGCGAAAAGCCGACAAAAGCAATGATGTTGAGCGACAGGCTGATGATGACGCCATTCACCAGCGGCGTCAGACCGAAGACGTTGAACGCCTGCGGCCTGAGCCAGTCGATGCCGAAGGGGCCGTCCGCGACAAAGGCGGCGACGTAGGAGTTCCCGGCCGCGAAGGATGGCAGGAAAAGGAGATAGGCCCAGCACAGAATTCCGGCAATCAGACCCGCCACCGCGCCACGCGCAGTGCCGCGATGCCAGAGGAATCCACCGATGAAAGCCGGCGCAAGTTGCGAAGCGGCGGCGAAGGACAGCAGGCCTATGCTGGCGAGGGCCGCTTCGTTCGATGCCCGGTAGTAGAGGTAGCCAAGCAGCAGGATCACGACGATAGCCGCGCGCCGGATGATCAACACCGTGCCGCTCATGTCCGCGGCAGACGCCGGTTCTGGCTCGCCGGCCATGCGCGCGTCCACTGCGGTTGCTCCGCGCTCGCGGTGCCGGCTGGAACGGCGCAAGAGGAACGGCAGGATCAGGTCATTCGAAACCATGATCCCGAGCGCCACGGTTTCCACGATCACCATGGCCGTGGCCGCCGAAAGCGCGCCGACCACGGCGACTGCGGCGACGAGGTTGGAATTCGCGTACAATGGCAATGCCATCACGGTCAGATCGTGGTCGACGCGCCCGGGAAAGATGAGCATGCCGGCGGCGGCGATAGGAATAACGAACAGGTTGATGGCGACGAGATAGAGCGGGAACAGCCAAGCGGCCTTCTTCAGATCGCCGAGCTCCCGGTTCTCAACCACGATCACATGGAATTGCCGGGGCAGCAGCACGAAGGCAAGGGCCGCGATCAGCGTTGTGACAAGCCAGCTCGCCGCATCGGGCGCAAACGTCAGCGCGCGCATGATATCCGGATTCTGGCGCGCCTTCTCGACTAGATCGCCGGCGCCGCCGAACATTCCCCAGACCACGAACGCGCCGACGCCGATAAAGGCCACCAGTTTGACCACGGACTCGGTCGCTACCGCCAGCATCAGTCCGCTCTGATGTTCGGTCGCATCGATATGCCGAGTGCCAAAGGCGACGGCGAAGAAGGCCAGGATCAACGCGATCCAAAGTCCTCCGTCCCCGAATGGAAGCGCTCCGAGCTCGGGCGGTCGGAACTGGATTCCCGGCAGCGAGATAAGGTCAAGCGACAGCGCCACCGCTTTGAGCTGCAGCGCGATGTAGGGAACCATGCCGACAACGCAGATCAGCGCCACGAGCGCTGCGACCCGCTCATCCTTGCCGTAACGCGTGGCGATCATGTCCGCGACGGAAGTGGTGTTCTGCGTCTTGCCGAGCTTCACGACCCGGGCCAGCAGGGACCAGCCGAAGGCAATGACCAGAACAGGTCCGATATAGATCGGTAGGAAATCGTAGCCCGAACGCGCCGCCAGGCCGACCGAGCCGAGGAAGGTCCAGGAGGTGCAATAGACCGCGAGCGTCAGTGCATAGATGACCGGGCGGAGCCTGCCGGCGAGAATTCGACTGCCGGCCGTGTCGCCGAAATGCGCGACGGCGAACAGGATACAGAGATAGAACAGTCCGGAAAGGACGATGAGCCAGCCGTCAACCATCAAGCGCCAGGATGTAGAGCAAGGACCTTTGTCCTTGTCGTCTCTAGAAAACCGCGATTTCGCTCCGGGCACAAGCGCCGCTTGCGCCAACAGGCGCCGACATCGCCAGGAACGGCCTGCAAAGCTTGCAAGAATGCCCTGTTCCGATAGTCTGGCCTTCGTCAAGTCGTTCTAAATGGATATGCTCGGCAGGAGGGGACAATCATGCTGAAGGAATTCAAGGAATTTGCCATGAAGGGCAATGTCGTCGATCTGGCGATCGGCGTCATTATTGGCGCGGCCTTCGGGAAAATCGTGGAATCGACGGTCGCGGACATCATCATGCCGATCATTGGCATGCTCGGAAATTTCGATTTCTCGAACCTCTATGCCTCCCTCGGACCGAAGGTCCCGGCCGGAACGGGCTATGCCGACGCCAAGAAGCTGGGGCCGGTTCTGGGCTACGGCCAGTTCATCACCTACGTCGTGAATTTCGTCATTATTGCCTGGGTGCTGTTCATGGTCGTCAAGGGCATGAACAGGCTCAAGAAGCCGGAAGAGGCCGCGCCTGCGGCGCCGGCGGAACCGCCGGCGGATGTCAAGCTGTTGACGGAGATACGCGACCTTCTCGCCAAGAAGTAGGGCATCGCCGGTCTTGCCTTGACAGGCCGAGCGCCGGCGTTGATCGCTGGCGCTCGTTGCTTTTGTGCGTTCCGTTCCAGTAGTTCATGGTTGCCTTTTTCCGGCGAGGCCCTGACAGTCCGCCCATGAATCAGCATCACGCTCTGTCTTCTCCCGCATCGCGTTGGCGCATTGGTGAGGCCGCGCAGGCGGCACCGACCAGCGGCATCGTCGAAGTGTTCAACTATGGCCGCAACCGGCCTGGCCTGCTCCCGCTGTGGGTGGGTGAGGGCGACCGGAAAACACCGGATTTCATCGTTGAGGCGGCACAGAAGTCACTGCGCGACGGGGAAACCTTCTATACCTATCAACGGGGCATTCCCGCCCTCCGCGAAGCCATCGCGGCCTACATGTCCGACCTCTATGGACAATCCCTCGGAGCGGACCGCTTTTTCGTCACCATCGGCGGCATGCACGCGCTTCAGATCGCCATGCGCATCGTCGCCGGCGCGGGGGACGAGGTGATCGTGCCGACGCCGGCTTGGCCGAACTTCATCGGCGCCATTGTCGCCAACGGCAGCATCAGTCGCCCCGTCGAGATGCCGCGCACGGCCACGGGCTTCGTGCTGGACTTCGAGGCGCTGGAGCAGGCCATCGGACCGCGGACCCGGGCGATCTGCCTCAACTCGCCCGCCAACCCGACGGGCTGGACAGCCACGCGTGCCGATCAGGAGCGGCTGCTGGATATCGCCCGTCGCCATGACCTCTGGATTATCGCCGACGAGATTTACGCGCGCTTTTTCTATCAGGGGTTCCGGGCGCCGTCCTTTCACGACATCATGGCGGAAGACGACCGCATTCTGTTTGTCCAGACGCTCTCCAAGAACTGGGCGATGACGGGCTGGCGCGTCGGCTGGATCGAGGCGCCGCCGGCCCTTGGACAGGTGATCGAGAACCTGATCCAGTACTCCTCGTCCGGCGTTGCTGTGCCGCTGCAGCGCGGGGCTGCCGCTGCGATTGCCCAAGGCGGGTCACTCATTGCCGAACAGGTCGAGCTTGCCCGCGCAAACCGGACGTTGCTGCTGGATACACTGAGACGCAACAACGCGCTGGTCATTCCGGAACCAACTGGCGCCTTCTATCTGTTCTTCGGCATCGAAGGCCTGTTGAACAGCACACAGGCGGCTTTCCGGCTGATCGACGATGCGAACCTCGGCCTTGCGCCCGGAGCGTCTTTTGGACCGGGCGGAGAAGGCTTCATGCGCCTGTGCTACCTGCGGCGAGAGGACGATATTGCCGAGGCCGCGCGTCGGCTGGTCAACAACCTCGAGCGGATACGCAGCGGCGTCTCCGCATGATTGACCGGCGCGGGCCGATCCTTGCGACCGTGCAGACGTTGGCCGCGGGCATCGCCGGTGGCTGGGTATTCTCGATACTCGGACTGCCGGTTCCCTGGCTCGCCGGTCCTATGGCGGCGGTCGCGGCGCTCGCGATGTCGGGACAATCCGTGCGCTTGCCGCGCCTTTTGTGTGACACCGGCCTGTTTGTTGCGGGGATCTCCCTGGGCAGCACGGTGTCGCCGGAAGCGCTGGCCGCCGTTTCCCGCTACCCCGCCAGCATCGTTGCCCTCGTCCTGTCCGTCGCGGCGATCATGGTCGTTTCCATGGTCCTGCTGGAACTGGCGTTCGGCTGGGATCGTCAGACCGCGTATCTTGCTTCCGTTCCCGGGGCACTGACCATGACCATGGCCCTGGTGGCAGAGACCAGGGCGGACGCCGGCCGCGTGGCTGTTGTGCAGGCCATCCGCCTGTTCGCGCTGGTTGCGTTGCTGCCCATCCTGATAACCGGCTCTGCGGCCTCTGCACCGACGTCCGGTCAGACCGTCATGACACCGGCCGGAATGGCCTGCCTGTGCCTGGTGGCGCTGGCGCTGGACGCCCTGCTGACGCGAATCGGTGCAATTACGCCACTCTTTCTCGGCGGCATGATCTCGGCGACCGTCCTGCATGTCTCCGATCTGGTTCCCGGCGCCTTGCCGGAGCCGATCGTGATCGTCGGGTTCCTTTTGATCGGCGTGTATGCGGGCCTGCGGTTCGATGGCATGACGGTCGCAGTGATGGTCCGCGTGTTGGTTCCCGGGCTTGTATCCCTTGCCGCGACACTCGCCGTGACGGTCGCCGTGGCCTGGCTTGTGGTTGGGCTAGCCGGCGTGGCGCCTGCCGAGGCTCTCGTCGCGTTAGCGCCGGGTGGGGTCGAAGCGATGATCCTGATTGGAGCTTCGCTTGGCCTCGACACGCTCTACATCGGAACGCACCACGTGGTGCGCCTGCTGGTGCTGAACGCGCTGACGCCGGTCTTCGTGCCGCGACATCCGCGTTCAGAAACCGAGCATCGGCCTCACAGCGCGAATCCGCCGTCCGCGAGATGAATCTGGCCTGTGGTGTAGCTGGCTTCGTCAGACGCGAGATAGACCGCCAGCATGGCGATCTCTTCCGCTGTTCCGAGCCGCCCCATGGGCTGCCGGTCTATGAAGGCCTGCCGCACGGCCTTTGCCGTCTGGCCTGTCGACTTGGCCAGGGCGGCGATACGGTCATCCAGCGAGGGCGACTGGATTGTGCCGGGGCATATGGCGTTCGCCCGGATGCCCTTCTTGATGAAATCAGCCGCCACCGCTTTGGTAAGGCCGATGACGGCCGCCTTCGTCGTGCCGTAGACGTAACGGTTGGGGATGCCGCGAACCGATGAGGCACCGGACGCGATATTGACGATCGATCCGCTTCCCTTCGCCAGCATGCCGGGCAGCCAGGCGGTTATTGTGCGATGCATCGACGTCACATTGAGATCGAAGGAGAAGTCCCAATCGTCTTCCGAGCAGTCCAGGACCGTACCGTGGTGCACGAACCCGGCGGCGTTGACGAGAATATCGACCGGCCCGGTCTTTTCGGCCAGCATACGTACGGCGCGGCTCGAACGCACGTCGAGCTTGCGCTTTTTGACGCGCGCCAGTCCTTCCAGCTTCGACACTTCGACGTCGGTGGCGTAGACCTTTGCGCCTTCAGCGGCGAAAGCTTCTGCAATGGCGCGGCCTATCCCCTGTCCCGCCGCCGTCACCACCGCGACCTTGCCCTTCAATCGGCCTGCCATGCGAATCTCTCCTGTTCCATCAGACCGGAAAGTTCGCGAAACGTCGGGCGCTGCGCAAGGCGAAACTTCTGGCCGGAACGCCGATGGGATCGTCCCTGTTCAATGCGACATTGGCAAGCCACGCTTGATTCTGCGTCCGTCATGAGAGACAGTTATGCTCTCATGTTGAGCCGGTTGGAAAAAAATACCTATTGTAGGTCGAGGAAGCGAGAAAAATGACTAAGATGACGCCAGAGAAGAAGGCGAAACTCCGCTCGAGTTCAAAGCTCGTGCACCTCGGGCGCGATGCTGCCGAACAGTTCGGATATGTGAATACGCCGATCTATCGTGGGTCGACCGTTCTTCACCCGACGGTTGAAGCGCTGAAGGGACGCACCCAGCGCTTCAGTTACGGCACGCGAGGCACGCCAACGACAGAAGCGCTCGAATCCGCCTGGGCCGATATCAGCGGTGCGGCCGGGACCGTGCTGGTGCCGTCCGGGCTGGCTGCGGTGGTGCTCGCGCTGATGGCGGTGGTCAAGGCCGGCGATCACATTCTCGTGGTGGACAGTGTGTACAGGCCGACCCGCGAGTTCTGCGGCTCGATGCTCGCCAGGTATGGAGTCGAGACCGAATACTACGATCCTGCCATCGGCGCGCGGATCGCTGATCTGATCCGGCCGAACACGTCCCTTGTGTTCACGGAAGCTCCGGGTTCGCAGTCATTCGAGATGCAGGACATTCCGGCGATTGCCGCAGCGGCGCGGGCTCGCGGATGCTGCGTGATCATGGACAACACCTGGGCAACGCCGCTGTTCTTCCCGCCGCACGAACGCGGTGTCGACATCGCCATTGAGGCGGGCACGAAGTATCTGGGCGGGCACTCGGACATTCTGCTCGGCCTGGTGACGGCGAATGCGCAGTGGCTGCCGAAGATCAAGGATGTGTTCATCGCAACGGCGATGTGCCCCGGCCCGGAAGACGTGTTTCTCGCGTTGCGGGGACTGCGGTCCATGGAACTCCGCCTGAAACATGCCGAACAGCAGGCTCTGGGCCTGGCGCGCTGGCTGGAGCAGCGGAGCGAGGTGGCGCGCGTTCTGCATCCGGCGCTCGAGAGCCACCCCGGTCATGCCATCTGGAAGCGCGATTTCCTCGGCTCGTCCGGACTGTTCTCCATCATCTTGAAGCCGTGTTCGGAAAAGGCTGTGGCGGCAATGCTCGATGGGCTGGAACTTTTCGGCATGGGCTACTCCTGGGGTGGCTTCGAGAGCCTGGTAATTCCGTTCGATTGCGCGTCCTATCGAACCGCAACGCAGTGGACTCCCGGTGGACCGGCCCTGCGCATCCAGGTTGGGTTCGAGCATCTCGATGATCTGAAAGCCGATCTGGAAGCCGGATTCGAAAGGCTGCGGAAAACCGGATAGGCTGAGATCGGAGAACGCTGGGCAAGGCACCAAACCCCCATGCACTGGTATCTTACGCACCCGCAGGTCCGCATCGATCCCGCCATCCCGGTTCCCGACTGGGGGCTGTCCGATGTTGGTCGCGCCCGCATCATGACGTTGGCGGGCGCGCCGTGGATCCGTCGCTTTGGCCGGATTGTGTCCAGCGGGGAACGCAAGGCGATGGAAAGCGCCCAGGCGGTCGGCTTGGCGATCGGCGTTCCGGTTGAGTTAGCCGAAGCCTCGCATGAGAACGACAGATCCTCCACCGGATTCCTGCCGCCGCAGGAGTTCGAACGCATGGCGGATGCCTTCTTCGCCTCCCCTCAGGACAGCGTGCGTGGTTGGGAACGCGCCATCGATGCTCAGGCGCGCATCGTTGCCGTGGTCCGCCAGGTGCTCCAGGCACGGCCCAGAACGCCGACCCTATTTGTTGGCCACGGTGGCGTCGGCACGTTGCTGAAGTGCTGGCTCAGGGGCAGGGACATCACGCGCGCCGAGGATCAGGGGCCGGGTGGGGGCGGCAATCACTTTGGCTTTACGCTCTCGCCCAAGGGCGTTCTGCACGATTGGCTGCCGCTGGAAACGCCGCCGCCCGGGTGAGATCGCCTGCGGGTCTGCGGATTTCGGTTGCTCGGCCGTCGCGGCGACCGTAATAAACGGCCCGCACGGAGGCGCAGGTGAACCGGTTCGAACGTCCTGAAAAGCTCGGGCACGAAGCCGAGATCGAGTATCTCGACGGCGATTTCCGAATTGTTCGGCACGGCAGTTTCGTACGCTGCGCCGTTACCGGCCAGCCGATTGCGTTGGACGATCTGCGCTACTGGAGCGTCGAATGGCAGGAGCCCTACGCTTCCGCCGAGATTTCGCTCAAACGCGTCCTGGCTGGCGGCCCCGCCACGCTGACAAGAGCGTCGATCAGGGCCAAGGGCAACCGCAGGGACACCGGAAGGACCGTGGTCTCCGCCCGAAGCGCTTCAAGCGCCGGTGAGCCGGACAGTCGGGCCGCATCTTTCTCGGTCGTGACCAGCATGAGCCCCTGAGCGCGTGCTTCGTCGAGGAGCGACTGCGCGTCGTGATCCGTGAAAGCATGGTGGTCCGGGAACGACCGGGCAGCGACGACTTTGGCGTAGAGGCCGCGCAACGTCTGGTGAAATTTCTCTGGATTGCCGATGCCGGCATAGGCCAGGACTTTCTGTCCGCCGAACTGTTGGGCGATCGCGTCGTCGACCAGGAATTCGGTTCTGTACACCGGCTTTCCGGCCGCCTTTCCCAACTCGGCCGCCTCAGCCATGCCGTGGCCGAGTCCAATGACCAGTATGGCGTCCACTTTGCCGACCTGTGCCGCGAGCGGGGCGCGAAGCGGGCCTGCCGGTATGCACAGGCCGTTCCCCGAGCCGCGCGATCCGTCCACCACGGCAATGGTGAAGTCTTTTTCGAGCGTCGGATTTTGCAGGCCGTCATCCATGATCAATACGCTCGCGCCCAGCGCGGTCGCTGCCTGCGCGCCCGCGACCCGGTCAACCGCTGTGATCGTTGATGCAGCGCGCGCCAGCAGCAAAGCCTCGTCGCCGACCTCGGACGCCTTGTGAACCGCCGGATCGACGGCAAGCGGCCCGCCACGATGCGCGCCGCGATAGCCGCGCGTCAGGAAGGCCGGCGTTTGTCCGGAAGCCTGCAAGGCCCGTGCAACCGCAAGTGCGGTGGGCGTTTTCCCAGCGCCACCGACAACGAAGTTGCCGATGCAGATCACGGGAACGACCGCCCGGGCTCCTGACTGCTCCATGCGTCGCGCGGTCAGCCACCCGTAGATCCAGCCGATGCCGGCCAGCAGTCGCGCGATGACGGCGGGCGGGCGTGTCCACCAGAAGCGCGGCGCCTTCACGTGGTCCGGCTCCGCAGATGGGTCAGATGCGGTTCGAGCGCGTTGAGCGTGCGGCCGACCGCTCCGCCGAGTGCGGTGGCCGTCAGCATGGCTTGTGCGCCCATGCGATCGAGCGTACCCATCGAATCCAGCCGTCGGGCGACCGCCGGCCCGAGTTGCTCCGGTTCGGTCACGAGGTCGGTGGCGCCGGATTCGCCGAACGCGGCATAGACATCCGTGAAGTTGAAGACGTGCGGTCCGTGCAGGATGGCGAGTCCCAGCTTCGCCGGCTCGATCGGGTTCTGCCCGCCGTGCTCGATCAGCGAGCCACCGAGATAGGCCACCCGTCCGAGCCGATAGATCAGCCCAAGCTCGCCGATTGTGTCTGCGACATAGAGGTCTGTCTTGGGCGTGATCGCCTCTCCCCGTGACCGTCGTGCCGTGGACAGGCCGGCCCTGCTGGCTGATGTCTCAAGGTGCGGCCCGCGTTCAGGATGTCGCGGCGCTACAATGGTCAGGAGCGCGGGCAGGTGATCGCTCGCACTGATATGCGCTGCAATCACCGCCTCCTCCTCGCCCGGATGTGTGCTGGCGGCGATGAACACCGGACGCTCGCCGATCTGGCCACGCAGGGATCGTAGCGTGGCGGGGTCGGCAGGCGGGGCGGCGACATCGAACTTGATGTTGCCGACCGAACACGCGCGGGTAGCGCCGAGCAATCGATAGCGCTCCGCATCGGCCTCGCTCTGTGCCAGCACAAGCGCGAACCGGTGCAACAAGGCGCCAATGAAGCGCGGCGCCTTGCGCCAGGTGCGAAAGGAGCGTGGCGACATGCGGCCGTTGACAATGCCAAGAACCGTACCGGATGCCGACGCGATCCGGATCAGATTGGGCCAGAGTTCGGATTCCGCAAAAAGTGCCAGGTCCGGTTGCCAGTGAGTGATGAACCGCTCTGCGGCGGTTGGCGTGTCGACTGGCGCGAACTGGTGCAAAGCGCCTGCCGGCAACCGCCTTGCGGCAACTTCGGCCGAGGTTACCGTGCCGGACGTAAGCAGGACGTTGAACCTTTTCGCCACCAGCGCGTCGATCAAAGGCAGGAGCGACACGGTCTCGCCGACGCTGGCGCCATGCATCCAGACCAGCGGTCCATCCGGGCGCTTCAGGGTGGTGAGACCAAGGCGTTCGGGCATGCGTTCTGCATGCTCCTTCCCGCGCTTCTGACGGCTGCGCAGGAAGGCCGGCATCGCCGGTTCGATCACCGTCGTGGCCAGGCGATGCAGATGCAGCGACAGCGGGTCGCGGCCGGACATGTCAGCGTACGGCTTCCGCTGCCGCGACGGCCCGTGCCTCGATGACACTGGCGCGGCCGGCTCCCGGATCCTTCGATCCAACCAGTGCATAGGCCACGGCGTGAACACGGTCGAGCTCGGCCTCGACAGCAAGGCGCGCGGTCTCCAGTTCCGCTTCGCTGGCTTCCTCTGCCACATGAACCGGTTGCCCGACGGCAATGCCGCACTTGCCGAAAGGCAAGCCGATGGAGCTTCTGTCCCAGGACTTCAGGTCTATGCGACGGCTGCAGACGACGGCGAGCGGATAGATCGGGCGGCCGGATTTCTGTGCCAGCGTGACGATACCCTTGCCGCAGACACGCGAAACCTTTGGAACATCGGCTGTAAGCGCCATGTTTTCGCCGCGCTCAAGAACCGAGATCATGTCGAACATCGCCTTGATTCCACCGCGCTTGCGCACCTGATCGCCGCGCTGGGCTCCGGAACCGCGCACCAGACCGATGCCCAGCTTGTGGGCCGCGATGGCATTCATTTCGCCGTCACCGTGGCGGGAGATCAGCACGCTGATCCTGTGGTGCGGCTTGCGGAAGAACGGGATCATGAAGTGCTGGCCATGCCACATGGCGACAATCACCGGCTGATCCGCCTCGATGCCGGCATAGGCATCCGGCGGATCGAAGTGCATGCTGTTGGTCCGGCGCACAAGAGTCAGATAACCGGCCAGAAGCGAACCCATCGCTTCCTGCACCGGCCTTGAGCGCCAGATCTCTTTCAGCATGGGCCAGCTTTCAGTGCGCGTCTGTCGACGGGTCGAGCAACCGGTGCAGATGCACCACGAAGTAGCGCATCTGGGCGTTGTCGACGGTTTGCTGTGCCTTGGCCTTCCAGGCCGCATGGGCCGACTTGTAGTCCGGGAAAAGGCCAACCACGTCCACTTTGGACAGGTCCTTGAACTCCGAGGAGTCGAGGCTCGTGAGCTCGCCTCCGAGCACGAGGTGAAGCAGTTGCTTGTCGGGCATCATCTATTCCGTATTCTGTTACGTCATCATGGCCGTTCAGGCTGGCATCCGCTCAAGAAGCGCCAACAGGCGCTCCACGAGCGCGGGCGGAGCAGCGACGAGGGCTGGATGCACCGGATCGGGAGCGTTGTAAACTGGCCGTTCGCCGGACGCGCTCAACAGGACGCAGCCGGTTTCCGCCAAAATCACGTCGGCTGCGGCGATATCCCAATCATGCGCGCCCTTGCTCGCCAGCGCCGCAGTGATGCCTCCCGAAGCTACCGCGACGAGCCGGTAGGCCAGAGCCCGGAGTGGTTCCGATGCGGAAAGTTCGGGATCGGCGGCGACAATGCGCTCTATCAGGGGACGCGGGCCAGCGGTCCGGATCGGTCGGTCCTGTTGGCCTGCGATGATTGGAAGGCGTGCACCGTTCAGGAACGCGCCGCTTCCGGACGAAGCCTCAAAGGTTTCATTCCGGGCTGGCGCGTGAACGACGCCGGCAACGGGCCTCCCGTCCTCCATCATCGCGATGGAAACGCACCACTCGTCGCGCCCCTGCATGAAGGCGCGCGTACCGTCGATCGGGTCGACGACGAACACACGGCGGCTATGCAACCGCTGCAACTCATGTGCCGCCTCCTCGGAGAACACGGGGACGTCGGGGGCCGAGGCTGACAGCACCGCGCGAATGGCCGCGTCAGCGTCATGGTCGGCCTCCGTCACCGGCGAGCCGCCCTCCTTCCAGCTTACGCGGGCCGTGGTGTTTGAGCCCGCCCTGAAATGACGCAGCGCCGCTTCGCTGGCGGCCTGGGCCGCGCGGCGCATGAGACCAAGATACGGGGTCGGGGAAGCTGTCGCCATCATTCCAATTGCTTCAAGACTGCCTGCACGCCAATGGCAAGCCCTATGTCAAGCGGCGGCTCGATGCTGAATGAAGCTGCGGCAAACATCATGTGCGCGATAACCCTCCATCAAGCATCGTGCGCATTTCAAGCCGCATCTGCGCTCTGTACGCCCTCTTAACCAGCAAAATTAAGCGCTTCGGAGCGGTTCTCCCGGAAAGTCGGTTCGCAACGGGGAACACAGAGTCCCCGGCAGGGAAAAGGCATCGAACATGACAGGCCCATTCGAGGGCCTCTCCCCGGCGCGATTCGCGTTGGCCGGGGAGGGCGCCCGACCGCCCAGACCGGCGAATGACAACCAGCCAGGCACGAAGGGCGCCCAGGGATTCCATGGGCTGCTCCTGCGCCGAGATGGCGAAAAATACGAGATCCTGCTCTGCCATCGCGAGCCCGGCCTGTCGCAACGGGTCGAAACAGTCGACGATGACGTGGATGTCATAGCCTTGTGGCGAGGCATCGGGCGCAAGCTGAACCTGCCGCTGTTCGCCGAGACGGCCGATGGGGAGATCGTGCAGATGGAGCCGATGCCCTGCCTCGTGGCAGCGCCGCGCCGTTACGGGTCGCCGCTGTCCGGTCGGCGGCCCCGCTTTCTTGCCTGTCGGAAAATGGGCGCACCCCGGCCCGATGCCAAGACTCGCGCCGGCGCTCAAAGAGCCCTGTAGGCAGATTCCAGCACAAGCCCGGCGGTCAGGATCAGGCCGGAATCTCGGTTGGACTTGAACAGACGGAGTGCCAGCAGCCAATCGCCCAGCCTGAGCGCGCGCACCTGCCAGAGCAGGTGGGCGGCAAACAGGCCGAGGAAAAACCAGGCGATGGGCGCGCCATCCGGCAGCGCGTACCACAGCGCCGCGCCGACAAGGCCGACGGTCAGCGCGTACATCCCGGCCACGAGGGCCGGCGCGCGCGGTCCCCAGGCAATGGCCGTGGAGCCGATGCCGACTAAGGAATCATCCTCGACATCCTGCAGGGCGTAAATGGTGTCGTAGCCCACCGTCCAGGTGATCGCCGCTGCGTAGAGCAGGAGCGCCGGTGCTTCGAGCTTGCCGAAAATCGCCGCCCAGCCCATCAAGCCGCCCCAGGCGAAGGCGAGGCCCAGCACAATTTGCGGATGGTTGGTGACGCGTTTCATGAACGGATAGACGACCACGGGCAGGAGCGCGGCAAAACCGAGCATAACGGTGAAGTTGTTGAACGTGAGCAGCACGGCAAGCCCGGCAAGGCATAGGGCCAGCATGAAGGCCGCCGCCTGGCGCGCGGAAACGGCGCCTGAAGGGATTGGTCGGCCGCGCGTTCGGGCCACCCTCCCATCCAGGTCACGGTCGACAATGTCGTTCCACGTCGACCCTGCGCCGCGCATCACGATGGCTCCGGCAAGAAACAGCAGGAAGTGCCCGACATGCGGCCATTGGCCGGCGGCGGCGCTCGCCAGG